>CAZHIY010000078.1:0-8835 GCA_964533085.1 uncultured Thermoplasmatales archaeon
TAGCCTAAAATGGGGTCATAAATTCAGAATGAATTTTGACGCCATGTTTTTAAAAGTATAATTTAGGAGATAAGGTTTTATGAAAGACATGATATTACAGGTATTAATGGGCAATATTATAGAAGACGAACTAATGTCATCATCTGTAATAAAGGATTTAAAACCTCTTGATTTTGATTATGTACCAGAGGAACTTCTGCATAGAGAAGAACAAATTCGTTTTCTTGCTCAAATGTTCAAACCACTACTTTCTCGTATTTCACAAAATGTTGTTATTAGAGGTCCGGTTGGTACAGGAAAAACAGTAATAGCAAAAAAGTTCTGTAATTCTATTAAAAATCTAGCACGTAAGCAAGGGTCTATTATTGAGTATGTTCATATTAATTGTAGAAAACGATCTACTGATGCTATGGCTCTTCTAGGTATTTTAAATCATTTTGATTCACGTTTTCCAGATAGAGGTTTTTCAGTTCAAGAAATGTTAGAAGTTCTTCGAAAACAGCTTCAAAAAAGAGAAGCTCAGTTACTGGTTGTTCTTGATGAGGTAGATGCACTTCTAAAAAAAAGTAGTTCAGATCTAGTTTATAATCTCACTCGTTTTTCAGATGAATCCTATAAGGATAAAGTACCTATTTCTCTTTTACTTGTTTCTCAAAAAGATATTATTCCTATGTTAGATTCTTCAACTCTTAGTACCTTTAAAAGGAGCAACGTTTTATTGTTAGATAAATACACGCGTGATGAATTGTTTGGTATTGTGAGACAACGGATAAATTTGGCATTTCATAATAATGTCGTCAATGAGGATTCTGTAGATTTAATTGCTGATATCGCATCTGAATGGGGAGATGCACGATTTGCAATTGAGCTTTTGTGGAAGGCAGGCATTGCTGCTGACCATCAGCATGTTGAAATGGTGACACCCGAACATGTTCGTGCTGCCAAAGCTGAAACATTCTCTGTTGTTACTGAAACAAAATTGAAAAATTTAGATCGTCATCAGCTTATTACTCTTTATTCTATTGCTAAGAGACTTAAAAAAGATGGGACCGCATATGTCAGTACTGGTGAGGCTGAAAAAACTTATGCAATAACCTGTGAAGAGTATAATGAAAAACCTAGAACCCATACCATGTTTTGGAATTATTTAAAGGAAATTGAAAGTGCTGGATTTATTACAATCAAACTTTCAGGAAAAGGTCATCTTGGTACTACACAACTTATATCACTTCCCGATATTCCTGCAGAGGTTGCAAGTGATAAAGTAAAGGATTTATTGAGTTAAATCTGTTGCATACGTGCAATAAGTTTTTAGAGGGCATTTGATACATTTTGGTTTGTTTTTACAATAGGTTTTACCATGAATTACAATTAATGCATGTAGCTCATTATATATCTTTGAAATCTCTTTTTTTTTATATTTTTTTAATAGATTATTCTGAAAGAATTTTTGTATTTCATCATATGTTGGAATTATATCTATTGGTAGTCTTTTGCATATCCTTTTGGTGTATGCATCAACAACAAATATTGGTTGATTTCCGGCATATAGCAAAATAGAATCCGCGGTTTCAGGTCCTATTCCATTTAACATAAGTAGTTCTTCCCGTATTTCTTTCATGTTTCTTTTAAAAAAAGAATCAAAATCGCCTGAATATTTACTCTCAATATATTCTGCAAGATTTTTAAGACGTTTTGCTTTTTGGTTAAAAAATCCTGTTGGTTTCACCATTTTTTGTAATATTTTTATATCTATTTTTGAAATTGTTTTTATATCCAATAATTTCTTAGATTTTAGATTTTCAAGTGCTTTTTCCACATTTAACCAAGCAGCATTCTGGGTTAATATTGCTCCAACAATTACCTCAAATCTTGGGTCACTACCCATTTTTTTGTGATAATCATAATCTGTTGGCCACCAGTTTAATATTCCAAAATGCTTGAGTAGAATAAGGTATAGTGACGCTGGAGTAATCTTCATTATAGTCAACTTTTATGAATTGTTTCATAACTAAGAAATTTTTTGATTTATTTGAAAAAGGATTTTAAATAAAAATAGATACAGAATTTGGAGAGGAATATGATCACAGAAGAAACTACCCAAAAAACGTCTGAGGAATATAAAAATTATGAAATTGAATTTCATAGAGAGTTAATGAACAGCTGTAGAAAATATATAAAAAAACTTAGTATTTATACGATTCTAGGAATACTTGATTTTGTAAAACAAGAGGCAATTGAATTGGAAAATGCAACAAGTCATGATTTAAAGGATGATGCATCAATAGATATTAATTAATTCTTTATTCTTCAAATTAATAGTAAGCAAATTTTCATAGATTAGTTTGTAAAATTATTAAAAAAGACTATTCTGGCTTGGTAATGGTTCAAGATTATTATATTGGAAAGGTTTCAACACAGCAGGTACATTAGGATTTTCACCCTTGGTTGTAATTAACTTTGAAATTGTATATGCCTCCATCTCCTTTTCATTAAAAGGTTTTAAAATGTTCATTGTTTTATTTTTATCTATGGCCTTACCAATCCATTTTATTTCATCATCTTTATTTAAAATTGCTGGCATTCTTTTCTTTTTGTTATGAATTTTTGCCATGAGCGGATTTGCTTCTGTAGTAATAATAGTGTATGAATAGACTTTTTCTTCTGTATTTTTATTAATCCAACAATCCCAAAGACCTGCCATAGCAAAAGCCTTACGATTTTTCAGTTTGATATAATATGGATAATTTATCCCTTGATAATATCTCCATTCAAAGAAGCCATCAGCAATTACTAGGCAGTGTTTCTTTCCAGCAGAACCCCTAAATGCAGGTTTTTCAAAAATGGTTTCAGATCTGGCATTTACTGTCCTTTCCTTAATGTCATTTGCAGTTTTTTCATCTTTTACCCAAAAGGGTATAAGACCCCAACTGAATAGATCCACTTGTTTTGGATTTTCATTGGTAATAACTGGTAGTTTAGCATTTTCAAAAGCACCGACATGATATCTTCTTTCAAAGTTAGTTCCTAATTTTACTTGAAATGTGTCTTTAACAACATCTGGTCCAGGAACACTATATCTGTAGCACATTTGCTTTCCTCAAATATTTTTACCTAAATATATTAAAGTTTATAAAAACTTATATTTTGAGACCTTAAACATTTTCTTGTTTATAGTTTCAAATGATATATCACCAATTTGCTTTTTTGAAAGTTTTGCATTTATATATTTTCTAACATCAAATGATTTCTCATTTACTATTAAAAGGCCAATTCCTTCTTTCTTAAGATAATGCTCTGCCTTTCGTAGAACATTGTAGACTTTTGATAATGGTATTGCTAAATAGACATAACTTGAACCAAGTTGGTAATTTTTAGCTTGGATAATTGCTTTTTTCCAATCACGAAGTTTAAGTTCAACAGCTGTAGTTTTGTCATCCTTAAATGCAACAATATCTGCTCGGCAAAATCCTATTCTAATCTCATATCTAACTTTGTATCCTTTGTTTTTAAAATAATCAGAGACTGGTTTGATGAGTTCTGATTCCTGGTAAAACAGAGACATTCAACAACTCCCTAATCTTTATTTTTTGCAGCATGTCAAAGAGCTTCTTGAGTGTAAAACCAAATGGTACTAGAACGCTTTCTCCATACTGTGCTATCTGGCGGAGATAAAAGTCAACATCGATCTTTTTGCAACTATCGAGCATCTCAGCTATACAAACACGCTCTCTAGGTTTACGTGAGCTTTCATCACAAACTACATAACGAACAGATTGACCTGGTTCTGGTTGAACACCTGAATCTCTAAGCTGAAAAAGTGCTGATTTAACCAGTGTGTCAACCTTGTATTCTGAAATATCTCTAGATACGCATGTCTTTATAAGTAGGTCTTTATGTTCAACTTCCAGATTTATGATTCTTGTAGCATGCTCTTTTGTGACCTCTACAGCTTCTGGTATTAAATCTAGGAACTCTTTTGCGTTAATTGCTTTTGAGAAGACCTTTAGAATGTCATTTTGCATGTTTTTTAAAAATAACGGAGAGTTTTTCTGCCGCATTTCTGTACCTCGAACCTTGATTTCGCCATTATCAAACAGACCATAATAGCGGTTTAGAGCACCAACACCAGTATTCTTACTAGGCAGGAAAACAATCCATTTGTAATGCCCCTCTACATCTATACGTATGCCAGTATGGTTACTAATTATTCTTGAAAGATTATTTGGTTTCACACAACCATTTTGAGGTTTTACCCATAATGAGTCAATGATGCCATGAATAACTTCATATCCTGCGTTTTGAACAACTTCTGCTGCACTTAAAATAATATCACGACTGAAAGCAGTGATACTTTCATAGCATTCAATACGGCCGTAACGAGCATTACGATAACCGGTGTAACCAAAACAGACCAGCAGAACCCATTTCCATGCTTGTTGTAGTTCCTTGAACAGTTCTTTGTCGTATTTTTTGTTTTTAGATCGTGCCTTGTAGCAAAACCTTCTAGAAAGTATTGGTTCAAGAACCTCAGGTAAGAGACCTTTCTGAAGGCTACATATATGATAACCTAACTGTGGAACAATATAGTGGGGAGCAGTTCTGCAACAGCCACATAACATTGTCTCAGGACTGATATTATATTTTAGCATAATGTTAGGGTAGAGAGACGCAAAATCAAGCTCAATTATATCTTCATGTAGACCCACAATAGGATCAAGAATAAGCCCTCCACGATCAGATACTAAAAGGCTCATTGCAGTTTTCCAATCCTCAGGTCTGTTTTTTTTCCATGGAATAATGTAACCCTTGTCTCTGGCTTTGTTTGCCTGTATCTGACTGATTGCTGTACCTGGTCCAACACGTGATAGAACCTGCAAAGGAATGTTAGAGCATCTAGATATGTCTATAAGTCCATGAAGACCGCTCTCACCATACATAAAAGAATTATATGTATCAAGATGGGCTCTGCCCGGGAGGGTGTAAAAAGCAGGTCGATAAACGATTTGGCCATAACTGAAATATGATTTAGCTTGCTTTGTGGGACGTAAACGCTTATCTTTATCCCTGCCAAGATTCAACAAATTTTGTATGTTATGTAGGTTTGCACGATGATAAAGATATGGAAAAAGAACGCTGTCGCCCTTATGGGTGTAGATAATATCTGGATCAACTTGCTGTAAGCGCCTCACTGCATTGACAATGATGTCAACTTCGTTTTCCTCAGATATGACATGATTATCGACTTTGATTGATTTTATAGGGTCGTCAAAAGACAGTATTCTACCTTTTGCTTTACGCTGAACATCAAAATGCGCTGTCTTATAAGAAGGCATGGTGTAATCAATGGCCCATTGCGATTCTTCATGAATGAAATTTCCCCCATCCCATTTAACCAATGCGTTACAGAATGCCTTTTTATCTTGTAGATATCTAGTTGGTAAGCGTATATCTACATTGAATAGCTGATACCGATGGTAACCACCCCACGAATCAACTATTTCAGAAAGCTTACTAATTAAACCGATGTTTTTTGGAAATACCTCAAGTACAAATCTTTTTTTATTTGACCCAAGAACTGTTTTTTTAGAGGTAAAATTAAGATTTTCTATTTGTGGTAAATCCCTTAGAAGCCCTAATAATGTGTAAAGATCCTCACGTTGTGCATACACATAAAAACTGGGTGAGTACTTGTCCTCTATCTTAACAGATTTACCATTATCTACTAGCCATGTAATCATCGCGTTTTTCTTCTTGTCTGGATAAACATCAATTATGCTCCCTTTCGACATGTTCTCTAAGCTTTCTCAATGTTTTTTCATGTTCAACCAAAATGCTCATAACCACAGGTTCAAATGGATTTGGGTTACTCATGTTGCTGCCAGCCGATGCATGTCTACGTGCGTGGTTCATAAGCTCTTCGAATGCTTCACGGTCAATGTTTCTTAGTGCTCTTTTGAAATCATTCCATTCCCATCCAAAGGATTCTACTATGTTTCTAAATGTTGGAACTGTACGCCCCACTTATATCACCATCCCAAATTCTTGTAAACGTAATTGCCCCTCTGCCAGATGAAGAA
The DNA here is from genome assembly GCA_964533085.1 of uncultured Thermoplasmatales archaeon. GTDB lineage: Archaea > Thermoplasmatota > E2 > DHVEG-1 > DHVEG-1 > SG8-52-3. The sequence continues at coordinate 6,081 of CAZHIY010000078.1, forward strand.
TAACTATATTTTCTTGTCTTTTTACAAGATTTACACGAGTTGCAAGTTCTAATTCTTTCATTAAAACGACTTCGTCTACATTGCTATATATGATTTTACGAACATTTCTATTACTTGACAGCATTTTTTTGTCAAGGTTTGTAAAAATAGTTATTAGACCATACTTCTTAGTAAGCTCCTTGATTTTATGCAAATTAGCTCTCAACAATGTTTGGGTTTCTTTTGATTCCACATCTGAATCAAGATAAAAAATTGGGAGTCTGCCGATTATTAATGTCTGTGGTTTGTATCTTTTTATTACCTGCTCTAGCATATCCTGTATTAGTGTTGCGAGTTGATAGACTGTGAAGGCTCTGCTTATGTGTACATGTTCAAGGACTTCTCTTTGAGAGACTTCTATTTTTCTTGCATACTGCGCAATTCTATATGGATCTACACACAGCCCAGCGTCAATGTAAATAATATCATTATGAAAGGTTCTATAGGTGTTTACACAGATTTGGTCTGGTATCTTTGAAATCAGCTTGCTATCTCCATCAATGTATGTTATTTCTCCTCGTTTGAAACCACCTGTTAGATTATCTATTTCTTTTATTCCTGAATTTACTACTATATCTGGTTTTATTATCTCTTTTGCAATTTGAAAATCAGATTTTTCGATAGATTGGATTGCGAGATTGGTTTTTTTCATTTTTTAGCCTCCCTTAAAAAGAATATTTGCATTTACGTCCTATATTAAAAAAATGAATGAGAGTTCATTGAAAGTATTAGAAGGCTTTGTCTCAAAAGTATTTGATTTCCTCATGATGATAATATATAATAAAAAATCAACAACAGGTTGGATAATTGAGTTATGAGACAGAGCCGTATTAGAAAATATTCAGGAAGGTTTATTGCATTCATATTGTTATAATTGACTATCGAAAAGATTTTTAATGCATCAGTATTTGTAATTATATATAATGAATAAAATATTTGCACTTTGTTTAATTGCCATTACAATTGTTCCAACTACAATTTATGCAGAAAATGTAAAAGAATATAATCTTAGTTCACAGGAGATATCCCATTTTAGTTCATTACGAAAACTAATCGAAGATGTAATTATTATTCCTGATGCTAATCCTTTTTTTGGACTTATTGGTTCATATATGGCCTGTTGGTATAATATTGACAATAACTCAACAGGGTTACTTCCATTGATTGTTCAATATAATCAAAAACTTACATATACCCAAGAGATTTTCCTGGATCAATATCTAGAAACAAATGATAAGAAGCTTTTAATACTGGGTGAAAAACTTGATTGTAGTTATTATACTACTGAGATATTAGGTAATCCTCCAACTGTTGCTATAAATGCTGCATTACATGTATTTTCACAGGTCTCGTCTGTTCTGATAATTCCATATAATACTGAAGATACATATGAGCTAGGTCTCATGGCAAGTCCACTAGCTAGCTATCTTGACATACCTGTTCTTATCTATGATAATAACCAATTGGAGCTTCAAAATGTCTGCAATACATTGAATGTCACAAACGCTTATGTTGTTGGAGATATTCAATTATCATTTCCAAATATTACCACTGTTTCACTTGAAACAAAAGAAGAGATACAAAATGCTGTTGTCAATACTATTAAGGATAGTTTTAATGGTATCAATTATATCACTTTAACAAATCCTTCAGATACTGTTCCACCATATATTACTGATTACAAGAATATAACATTTATAGATCATGTAAGAAATGTTAAATTAATAATTTTAGGAAAAGAAATTAACCTTATTGGTACAGACATTAAACAATACAATATAAGCATTCCAAATGGAATAAATAGAGTAAATATCCATGGAAAAATAATTCATAAAAAAAATATTATCAATCCTATCATCTACATGTATCTTTATGATCCCCAAGGTAACATTGTTGCATATTCAAATAGCCTTGCCTATGAAATCGGAGAAACATATCTGGAGACATTGACATGCAATGCATCTGGCAATTATACACTTGTTGTAAAATTCTATCATGGTACAAAGGGTGGATATTTTATTCAGCGTGGATTCACACTTGTTAATACTGACTTTGAAATTTCCATAAATATTTCAAAACTTGATAAACCACATATGCCTCTTATCTCAAAGCTTTCTGTTATGGCTCCTTATCTTACAAGTGCTCATGGGGGAATAATTGTAGCTGACTCTAGTTTTGAAATCACAAGTGATGAGTATACAATTGCAGCTAGTGGCTCTGGTACAGGTCCATGGTTTAATGAAAGTCTACATAATTTTACAAATGAAAAGGTAAATTATACGATAGAGCAACTTGAAAATTCCTTATTACTACTAGAAAATCATAATTTACTCAAGTCCTACCTAAATGGTCCTGCATGGCTTGCAATACTAGGAGGAACTAACATGATACCTATGTATTACTATGGGCCCTCCCAGCAGGGATTACCTGAAAAAGGTCTGCCTTCTGATAATCCCTATTCTCTTGATTGGAATCTTTCGGTTGGAAGGATAATAGGGTGGGATTTACAGGATGTCTCGTTATTGATAGCTAGAACTTTGTTTTATCAAGATATTTGTCTTGAGCCAAAAAAACAAAGAGACTGGCACAACCGTTTCAGTTTTCGCGGTGAAGGTGGCTGAGAAGCTGGTGGTGTGCAAGTCAATCCGCGCCTGCAAATGCTTGGTTAAGGTTCGGGCGGCTTCCATGGCTAACTCTTCAAAGCGTAAGTTTCCGC
>CAZHIY010000079.1:0-8829 GCA_964533085.1 uncultured Thermoplasmatales archaeon
GTAAATCGACAGAGATTTAGGGAGGAATGGTGGTCTTAACCGATGACACATGAATCTTTATTTAAAGCATTTCAAACAACAATTCCACCAGAACCACTTCCGATGACAACCACATCATATTCCTTCAATTGTTAAATCTTTTGGATCAATTCTTATTGTTCTTATTTTTCCAATATTTTTTCCATCATTGGTCAATACTTTTTTTCCAATAATCTCTCTAACATCTGGAGCTTCATTTAGAGATAAGCTTTTATGTTTTATTTCTTCAATATTCATATATGGGCCTCCTAAAAATTTTATAATAAGTAAGAAAAACTAGTTATTTAGACATTGCACATGGAATAATACCAACTATGTATATTATACCAACTAATATTAAGACAATAAATCCTAGTAATATTATTGTTTTACCTTCTTTAAACATTCTTGCTCTATACCCAAAATGCATAGTAAGAACACCAAGAGTTGAACTAAGAATACTTCTACCAATTGCATTTGGGACAGCAGTCTTACATTCTAATACTGCAAGAAATAAGATAGTCAGGGATAACAAGCCAATTATTCCACAAACTCCACCATATACAGCAAACTGTAAATCCTCAATATTTTTCTTTTTTTCAACCATTCGCTATCAGTATATCTTACATCATTAATAAATCCTTATTTTTAACTATTTTAAAGATCTATTTTAAAAATGTGATAAATATTGCTTAAATTATAGAGGTTGGTGGGAAAGCTTCTGATTATAATGCACATATATAATCGAGTTTAAGTAAATCAATGAGATGTGCTGCGACTTTTGATCTAACTAATCCTACACCTGGAAAACCTTCAATTACTGTTTCATCTTCTAGGTCTATATCTTTAAATTTTCTAATTTCAATTTCTACCATAGTGCTCCCTTTTAAGATTTTTTACTAATCGAACCTATCATTGCTGCTGCTGTAAGAACATCTGCAGAAAGGATAATCATATCGCCAGATGTTGGAATTTTAAGAATGTTAATTTCTACAAATTTAACAAGCTTTAATGTTTTTTTCAGCTTATCATATTTAAAAAAGATAATTTTTATATATGATTAATTTTCTATTAAAATTATGAAGATTGATAATATCAATAAAAAAATTCTATATTATCTCCAAAAAGATGGGCGAATGACATTTAAAGAAATTGCTGAAAAAATAGATCGATCAGAAACAACAATAAGAGATCGAATCAAAGCAATGGAAAGAAGCGGTATAATTCAGGGTTATACTACCTTGATTGATAAAACATCTCTTGGATTAAACTTTTTTGCAATTATTCTTGGCAACCCTATTTTAACATCTAATTTAGATAGCGTTACTGAGAAAATTAAAAAGTTAAAATATGTATTAAGAGTGTATCATATTTCTGGAGAACAAAGATTGGCAATTTTTCTGGTTGCACCGTCTTATAGGGACTTAAAGGAGATAATTCGAACACAGCTAATACCAATTGGAATTAGAGATGAAGAAATTATTGCAATTCTTCAAGCAGATAGTGAATTTATATCACCCCTTGAGATACCATGAAAATAAGTTAATTCATATCTATTTTTTAATTATCTTATTATCATTATTTGCGATAGCTACTTTTAAAAAAAGGGAATAGATTATTAATAAAATTCTATTCTTAAATATAATTCTTAATAGATACATAAAAAAATTTAATTTTTTAAAATACTGCTTTCCAAGATAATCTAGATTGAAAACCTTTCTTTCCGAGAACAGATTTTATCTTTTCATTTTATAATGTATACGTTATTGGAGGAAATAAATAAATGAATAAAACCTTAAAAAGTAAAACGCTAGTAATTGGATGTTTACTTCTTCTATTAGGAGCAAGCACCATAACAATTGCAACACCAAACGATCAAAAACAAAATCAAATGAATGATAATGAAACCGTAAAAATCACGGTATATGATTCCACTTCAAGAAGGGTGACAAAAACCACACAGCTAATCTCAGCAGAGCAAGCTCAAAAAATAATTGAAGCATACTTAGAAACCGAGATAACATATGACTCATTCAATCAACAAATAAAAGATAAATTAAATATCTTACAAGACAGCGGACTTATCTCATCAAAAACAGCAACAACCTTGACAAATACCCTAACAGCACGTCAGCAACTACTACCAAACAGAAACATACGATCTCAACCAGCTGCATTATTTGATGTAGTCAACCTTGTAAATATAGTCATATTTGGTATGAAAGGCGAAAAAGTAAAAACAATCTTTGAACTAAATCCCATTCAGCTGAAATTCTTAAACGGTACCATATCCGCCAATATTAATCTCGCCAGCAAATTCACAGGAGAAGGATCAGTCTTTTCCCTAGGACTACTCGGATGGAAATACAGCTACGGCCAGAACCAAACAAAATACCCAACATTCCCACACTTCCCAACCATCACAGGAGGCTTTCTCGTATTCACAGGAATTCTAATAGATGTTGAATCAGCACAACCAGGCTACCCAGGACACTACATAATGGGAACAGGAATATGCCTACTCACAACCTGGAACAGAGCAGAATAAAAAAAAATTATTAAACAAATTTTCAATGGGGGAGGTGTTCCCCTTATTTTTTTGTCATTATACTATTTTTAATATAAAAATTATATTTATCAATAAATAAGAATAAAATCAAGAATTGTTAGCCCTGTACTTATAATACTATATTTTGTTAAAGAAAATAACTATAAAATAAATAAAATTAAAAATTAACCTAATTATCTTATTTCATTCTCCGCCAAAAATAATAAATATAATATTTATACTATCATTATACCCGGGGGCAAAAAATTATGAGCATATCTGCGAAACCAATAGTAAGTATTTTAATAATCGCCTTGTTAATTTTATCTATATCTGCGGTAGCAGAAGAAACAGTACAAATACTAGATAGAGAGGATTTTGATCCATTAGTTGATATAGAAGTAACAGTTGAAATAAAAAAAATCCGATCTTTTGATAAGCTTGATAAACAACTAAATATACTTCCTTATAATCTTGCACCATTTCCTAAAAGAGAATTCATAGATGAAGATAGTGACCCTGATTTTTATTTAAAGGTGATAATTAACAACGAAGAATTCACAAGTGACACTTGGGAGGATACCAAATATATATATTCTCCTGATTTTTCCCCAACATTAAATGTACCAGACGATCAAGAATTTGTAGATATAACAATTCAACTTTGGGACTCAAATGAAGATGGCGATGTTCTTTGTGATATTGGCAACGAAGAACAAGATGTAGATATCACTTATAGTATTAAAACAGGTCACTGGTCAGGTGAAGATCAAATAAATGATCCAAGTGGCTATGGAAGACTAAACGGATGTGATGATGGAACTATATACAAAAGAGATAGAGATTGCGAACTTTGGTTTGATGTCTATCAAAATGATTATGATAATGATAAAATTCCATATTGGACAGAGGTAAACATTTATGGCACAGACCCCGAAAAAGATAACACTGGTGAGGATGCAGATAATGACTCCGTACCTATAGAATGGGAATGGAAATGGGATTATGATCCTCTTCAAGCAGAGAATCATAATAATATTGATCCAGAAGGAGATAGTATAAATAATTATGAAGAATATCTAACCGCTCAATGGTATTCTGACCCTTTTAGAAAAGATTTATTTCTTGAACTTGACCAAATGGAGGAAAGCCCTCAAGGAGAAAAAAGTATATTTCCAGAAGAATCTAAAGAACTTTTATATACAGCTTATGACAGACAAAACCTTGTTTATCACCTTGATGATGGTAAATGGGATGAGACAGGCTCAGAAATGATACCTTTTGATGAAGATACAACATGGGGGGATACTAATAGTATATATCAGCAATATTTCTTACATGGAAATCAAAATAATTGGAGACGTGGAGTATTTCATTATGGACTTCTAATATACCATTTTGATGGTCCTCCAGGGATCACTTTTAGAGCTAATAGTTTTATGACAGCAAGTCAGGGTTTGGAAGTAAAAGCAGATAGTATATTTTTTGAAAGGGATGAAGTTTATGCTAGTTGCTACATGCATGAAACTGGCCATACACTTAATTTCAGACCTATTCCTGGGCATAGATCTTCTAGTGCTTCTCCATTTAGACTTGGGTGGTGGCTTACTCGGTCTTATAAAAGTTGTATGAACTATGGATATATGTACTATACTGTTGATTATTCAGATGGCTCACGTTCAATTAGAGATTATGACGACTGGAATAGAATGGACCTTTCCTATTTTGAAAGAGAATGGAATTAGAAAATATAATTATTAGAAAATTTTAGCATTCCTAAGACCAACAGTTTCTTTTGCCCCTATTCCAGGTATTCTAAGCTTCTTTTCAAATTTATCAATGATTGCTGTAAATACAATAGTTAACACCAAATAAATTATTGCAATAATTGCAAATATCTCTAAAAATTTAAAGGTACTAGCTGCAATAAATTTACCTTCTGCAGTTAACTCACGGACCTGGATAATATAAACAATTGAAGTGTATTTTAACAGATAAATAAGCTCGTTTGACCATGCAGGAATAGAGATTCTTAAAGCTTGAGGAAGAACTATATTTTTAATTGATTGCAATTTGTTCATTCCAATAGTTCTAGCAGCAATCATCTGTCCTGAGGGAATTGATTGGATAGATCCTCTAATGTATTCAGCTTGATATGCACCAGAATTAAGAGATAACCCTAGAAGAGCTGCATCGATCGGTGACAAGATTATTCCAATTGATGGCAAACCGAAATAAATAATAAATAATTGTACTAGAAGTGGCGTACCACGAATAATTTCAATATAACCTATGCAGACACCTTTAACTATTTTATTTCCATAAACTCTTCCAAGAGCAAGCCCAATTCCCAGAAATAAACCAGCCAATAGCGATATGAACGTAAGAATAAGAGTGATGTATAGTCCGTCGATTAGACTTGGTAATGATTCCATTAGAAATTCAATAAATCCAGTCGTCTTCTATCCTCCTTAATCCTTACCATATAATGTTGATATTCTTCCTAAAAACTCCTTTGTTCTAGCTTTTTTTGGATTTTGAAACATTTGTTTTGGTGGACCACTTTCAACAATCACTCCACCTTCCATGAAAATTATTTCATCAGCAGCATTTCTTGCAAAACCCATTTCATGGGTTACAACAAGCATAGCAACTTCACCTGCAAGAGATTTCATAACATCTAGAACGTCACCAATGAGTTCAGGGTCAAGTGCAGAAGTTGGTTCATCAAAGAGAATAATAGTTGGATTCATTGCCAAAGCTCTAGCAATACCTACACGCTGTTTTTGACCTCCAGAAAGTTGAGCAGGGTATTGCTTAGCTTGATCTTTCAGCCCAACCCGTTTTAATTCGTCCATTGCTTTTTTTTGGGCTTTTTCCTTTTCCATTCCTTTAACTTTTTCAAGGCCGATACTAACATTTCTAAGAGCAGTTAGATGATTGAAGAGATTAAATTCCTGGAAAACAAAGCCGATTTTCTGTCGAATTCTATTAATTTCAATTTTTGGTCTTGTGATTTCTTCACCATCAAGCCATATCTCTCCTTTGTCTGGAGGATGTAATTGATTGATACATCGAAGGAGAGTACTTTTTCCAGTTCCACTAGTTCCAATAATTACTGTTGTTTCACCTTTTTTCATTGAAAAAGTAATACCCTTTAATACCTCAAGATCTCCATATGATTTATGAACATCCTTTACTTCAAGCATATGCATAAACTATTCCTCCAATCTATCTTTCAATCCCTACCTCAAATCCTGACATTTTATATTTTTTCTCAAGATAACTCAAACCTTTATTAGCAGAAATTACCAATATAAAATAAATCAGTCCAATAACTAAAAACACCGGTAATACAAAATCAGGGTTATTAACATAGATGTATCTCCCTTGTCTCATCAGCTCAACTACTCCAATACTAAAAGCTATAGAGGTGTCCTTTAACACAATTGTAAATTCATTTGACCATCCGGGAACAGATAATCGAAGCATCTGCGGGATAATAATATAACGAATGCTACTCAATTTTGACATTCCCAAGGTCCTTGCAGCTATCATTTGACCTTCAGGAATCGAGTTTATAGCGCTTCTGAAAATCTGTGCTTGATAAGCAGCACTTCTTAAACCAAGTCCCAATATTGCAGCAGTAAAAGCTTCTATTCCTACTCCTAATTGAGAAAGACCAAAATAAAGAAGAAAGAAAATAACAATAAGTGGAATTCCTCGAAATACTCTTTCATAAACTATTATAAGATATGGTAATGGAAATTTTCCATATAAACGAATAACTGCAAGGAAGATACCAAATAGAGTCCCAAGAATCAAGCTTAATACAGTTAGTCCGATAGTTGTTTTTAAACCTTCTAAAAGCTGGGGGAACGAATTTGCAAGTATTTCAAGCATCTAGGAATCAACTTTTTGTTAATTCTTACTCAAAATATTTAGTTATTAGTGCAGTCCAATCTTCAGAACCAATGAACTCGTCCAGCTCTGTATTTATTTTCCCTAATAATTCTGTGTTACCTTCTTTGACACCGAAACCGTAATATTCTCCAGTTATAATTGTATATGCAACCTCTCTGTTTTCGTTCTCAGCAAATGCTTGTGCAACCGGTAGATCAAGAATAATTGCATCAAGTCTCACTGGGCCGATATCCAAATCAGCAACAGCGTCAATATATAGGTCATATAGCTTGAGATTTTCCTCATCCATCATACCTGTATCAATTAGTTCATCCTGCACCCATGCCGCACCTGTAGTGCCTGTTTGTGCACCAATTGTCAGATTAGCAATACTTGCTGTGAAGTTTTCAAGGTCATATGAAGCATTTATTTCCACACCTGAACCCTTTTTAATTAAAACTGATTGATCAGCCTGGTAATATAGGTCACTGAAATCAATTACATCCTCTCTTGCTTCTGTTATTGTCATCCCTGCAGCAATAACATCTATTTTATCTGATTGAAGTGATGGAATTAAAGAATCAAAACCGATATCCTGCACCTCAACGGTATAATTTAGGTTTTCAAGGATTGCTGTAATAAGATCGATATCAAAACCAATTATTTTTCCAGTTGCATCAGTATATTCAAATGGCGGGAAATCTGCTGATGTTCCAATGATTATTTTGTTTTCCTTTTTTTCTTCTACACATCCTGATAGTAATGTAGCAGAACCAAGCATTGCTATTGCTACTATCATTACTAATATTTTCTTTATATTTATCATATCTCTCCTCTCTTAAATTAAAAGAAAATGGTTAACCTTTATTTAAGTTTTTTATTTTTTCTAATGTTATTTGATAGAAATCTTATTAATTTTGTACATATGGTAAAAAAATAAAAAAAAATTGGAATATTTTAAAGATAACCTATTACTCCAATTATTCCAACAATTAAGACAATAAGACCGATAATTGTTTGAAATCCACAAAGCTATTTTGCAAGTTTTTCAAGATGTTTTCCTAATGCAGTTATTGCAGTTAAAATTCCTGCAGCAAGAAGCAATCCTGCAAAAATAGTTACCAATGCCCATGGAAAACTCCCAAAAACTATGCTAGTTTTGCAAGATGTTTTCTCAATGCAGGTATTGCTTCAAGTAGTCCTATACATAGAATCAATCCAGCTATAATATTTAGCCATTCTATCATATTTCCTGACCGTTATCTTTATATCAATTTTGGTTTAAAATTAATTATTTCTTTACAGATATTTCTATTTTATCAACATAAGGCATGAACTTTTCTAACTATTATCAGATTAAAAAAAAAAGCTCCTATCTTAGTTTTATATTAATTTGAGATTATTTAATATGGTGTTTCTACTCTTGTAAATAAGATAATGTTTTATTGATATTTCCTAGGAGATCCTTTCCCTTTTTTGTAGATATATAATATTTATTATTATTTACTCTATCCTTTGTAGTTTTTTCTTCTAAAATGTTTCTTTTAAGTAAAAAGGTTAGATATCCCGTTAGTTGGGAATATGAAAAATTTCCTTTATACAAAATTTCGGTTTTTTTTGCTCCATTTTTTGATATATCAAGAATATTACCAATAATCTCAAACTCGGATCTTCGATTATTCACTCCTTTTCTCCCCCCAAACTATTTCTCTCAAAGAGCTTTTAATTTTTTTAATATATGTGTTATTTATATATTTAAACACTTTTAATATATTATATTATGGATATTAAAGTATAACTTGAATATATTGAGGCTATATTAAATTTATTATCCACTATTGACTTCAATCAAATTATCTTCTCTTATTATAATTATTCATTACCAATCGTATGTCATTGTTTCGTCAAATACGAGATAATGATGAATATCTTTGTTTATTGTATAATGGAAAATAGGTTTTCCGAGTTCTTCGGAGATCTTTAATATATCTTCAAATGAAATTAATTTTATAGTTTCTATTATTTTTCTTTTTGGTTCCTTTTTAATTTCAACTATCCATTCTTTGTATTTTTTCATTATTTTCTTATTTTCTTTTTCAAAATTTGACAGCTCTTCACCGCTCTTTGTTAGTATGATTGATAATATTAGTATGAAAAGGAAAATTAATGAGCTTGCTGCCCATGAACTTCTCTCGTTTATTACATCTTGATTAGTAGATTCATATGTTTTTACAATATTTCCTAATTCGTTTGTTTCTGTACCAATTTCAATATCAATTGTTTTTTTATTTAATGAAGCTGAAAGAGTAGGTTTTAAAGTTATAGGTTTTGTCGCATTATCTTTTTTTATTTCTATCGCA
>CAZHIY010000080.1:0-2595 GCA_964533085.1 uncultured Thermoplasmatales archaeon
TATGTTGGTTATTTAGCTAAAAAATCTGGAAATAATTCTCAGACAGGCTCTAATAATGATTTTTCTCAGTAAAGTTTAAATAAAATCAGTTATACTATTATTTTAGAGGAGGTGAATATGAATGAGTGGTACAATTAATAAGAGATTTTTAATAATAGGAACGATATTTTTACTTTTATTATCAACAATACAAGTAGTTCTAGGAAATAATATATATACGAATGAACCTAAAATATTAAATTCTGAAAATAATGAGAGCTTTAATGATTGTATTATTCTGATATTTGGAAAATGTAATGATGTAAAAGGACCACTTCTATGGAAATTAGGTTTCTACTTTAATTTTTTTAAAAAGGACTTTACAATCAATGCAAATGGTGACATTGACGAGACAATTAATATAATAATTCGAGGCGGTGGTAGTTTTAAATTCCTATGGGGCAAAGAAAACATTAATATTAATTTAAATAGTGCTACAGGAATATTGTTCTGGGGGGGAAAATCAATTTTTATAGAAAACAATTTCATAATCGCTAGATGTCAGGCAGACAATGCATATATAATTTATTAAAAATTATATCACTTTAATAATAATCCACTTAAAATCGCAAATAAATCTTTTTTTCTTAAACTAATTTTTTATATAAGGAAAAATCCAATCATTAACTTTTTATTCTAATAGAGATTTATAGTTATTAAAGGAAAGGTTTGTGGGGAAGCATTTTATCCAATCATACCTTGCTTATCTTCCTCCCCCACATACATTTCCTCAAAAGTTTTTTTTAAAATATCTTATAGTACTATAAAATCGTTGGAAAGCAGTTAAATTTCCTAAAACTGCAAAATAAATCAAAACCCATTCCAAAAGATAGAGTTCTAAAGGCAACTTGAAATTGGAATAGTAAAGCAAGATATGTTGAATAATTGGAGCAAACATTAGTAACACAAGTCTATCAGCTCTTCCAAGAAGCCCTGAATAATCACGTTTATAACCAACTGCTTGAGCCTGTGTGCCCATATAACTTGTGAGAAGCATTCCAACTATTGCTAGTAGACCGATGCTTGGATATCTACACCAAGGGCTTAATGCAAGACCGCCAACTATTAAGACATCGGCATATCTATCTAATGCATGATCAAGAAAATCTCCTCTTTTTGAGGTCTTATGTGTTAATTTTGCTACTTTTCCATCAATTGCATCAAAAAGACCATTTAAAAATACAAAGATAACTGCGCCAAAAAGATAAAAATTAATCAATTCTTGATCTGGAGAAGACAAATAAAAAAATAAACCAGCTAGAAAGGCAAAAAGAACTGATAACCAGGACAAAACATCGGGATTTATTTTTATAAACAATTTTGCAATTGAATTTAAAATTGGATCAACATTTTTTCTTTGGTTATCAAGAACCATATGTAATCAACCTACTTAGAAATCTTTTAATATTTCTTCAGACCAATCAATTTTTCCTATTTTGTATTTTTTCATCTTTTTAAATTTATTCTTAGTTATTTCAATTATTATATTAGCGATCTCTTCAACTGATTTATCTGAACCATTTATCTCAAAAATGTTATCTTCTTTATGAATCTCTACAGTTTCACAAAGGATGATATCAAGAATTTCTGCTAAAACGTTTTCTTTAATTTTTTCTATGTTCCACCCTTTTTTTGATAAATTATTCTTAAGGATTTCTGGATGACATCTCAAGATTATGATTTTTTCAACAGTTTTTAAAAGATGAGATAAATGACCTTCGATAAAAACAATTTCTTTTCCACCATAGTTATCAAAAATATATCTGTTAAATTTCTCAATATCAATAATATATGAATCTCTTCTTGTATCTTTACCGATAAAAAAATTCTTATCACATGCTAGTTTATTTAAATCTAATATATTAAAACCTTTAGTTTTTAATACTTCAGCAACAGAAGTTTTCCCAGATCCAGGTGTACCAGTTAAAGCAATAATCATGACTCTAAACTAACTTATGATAATCATATCCTCTAAATCCATCTTTAAAGCAGTAATGTAGTTCTTGGAAATCTTTTCTGAACTCCTTAATATCTGCCTTTATTTTCTTTGTATTATCGTTTTTTAATAATGCTCTATTAAAGAACTCTGCTATACTATCCATGTCTATTTCTTTCATGCCTATTCTAGTGAGCTCAGGTGTTCCAAGCCTTAGACCAGAAGGATTTAATGGGTCTGTATCACCTGGAATGGTATTCATATTTGTGATAATACCAGCATCTTCAAGTTTCTTTGATGCCTCTTTTCCCTTTCCAGGTCCAATTTCAACTAATATCTGATGAGACTTGGTAAATCCTAGACTTTCACCAAATACCTTGAATCCTTTTTCATGTAAAGATTGTGCTAAACGTTGCGCATTCTTTATTGTTTGTTTAGCATATGCCTCACCAAATTCAAGATGTTCAGCATATGCTATTGCCTTTGCAGCGACATGATGGAGATGATAAGAAGAAGTAACGCCTGGAAATATTCCAAAACCTAATTTTCTTAAAAATGATTTATCTTCATCTGTATCTCCTTTATGATCTGAAACAATCATACCTCCTTGAGGTCCAGGA
>CAZHIY010000080.1:2605-7515 GCA_964533085.1 uncultured Thermoplasmatales archaeon
CCAGGAAGCGTCTTATGGGTACTTCCGCTCATTACATCTGCACCCTCCTTCAATGGATCTTGAAATTGTTTGCCCCCAATAAGTCCTAAAACATGTGCAGCATCATAAACAAGATAGATTCCCAGATCATGTACCGCCTCTGCTAATTCTTTAATAGGACTGGGAAATAAAAAAACTGAACGACCATTTAATGCAAGCTTAGGTTTTACTTTTTTAATAAGTTTAACAGCAGCATCAATGTCGATATTCATTATTTCATCATTAAATGGATAGGAGACAAGGTTAATTCCTCTAACACCTGCACCCCCCCACTTACCAAATGATATATGAGCTCCATTTGCTAAATCAAGAACAATTGCAGTTTCACCTGGTTTAATCAGCGCTTTTAATATCCCAATATTTGCAGTTGTTCCAGAAGTAGGTCTGACATCTGCATAGCTACAATCGAAAAGTTTCTTAGCAAGCTCAATTGCTTTTTCTTCAACATTATCAAAGAATTTACAACCCTCATAATACCTATGTCCAGGTGTACCTTCTGCATATCTGCCATGAAAATCAGTAATTAACATCTCCCTGCAAAGAGGTGACAAAACATTTTCGCTAGCAATCATTGGAATAGAACTGGCAAAAAATTCATTATTCATCCTTGCTTGTTTTCTTATGTATTCTACTTCATCATACAAACTCATTAGAATCACTCAAAAGCCATATTAGGGAACCTCATAAAAAGGTAATGGAAACATAAAATTATATTTCAATTAAATCTCTAGAGGATTTAGTTAATAATTCCAATCCTTTGCTTTTTACTAATACATCATCTTCTATTCTTACACCACCTAAACCTGGAATATATATGCCTGGTTCAACTGTAAAAACCATATTCTCCTCCAATATAATATCACTATTAGAGCTTAATCTAGCATTACTGTCATGTACAGAAATACCAAGAGAATGCCCAGTTGAATGGATGAAGCGTCCTTTAAACTTGGTACCTTGGATGGAAGAATAAACTGCATCATGTACAATTGATCCTTTCACACCAGATTTTATTGCATCAAACCCAATTCTTTGTGCCTCTAGAACCACTTTAAACATTTCCTTTTGCCTATCACTTGCTTTACCAAAGATAAATGTTCTTGTAATATCTGAGTTATATTTACTAAAACAAGCACCAAAATCACATAATACAAAATCCCCTTTTTTCAGCTTTATATCACCATGAGTATAATGAGGTTCTGCAGAATTTTTTCCAAAGGAGGAAATAGTTTCAAATGCAGATTTATCCGCACCATTTTTTTGCATTAGATAATCAATTTCTGCCGCGAGTTCATATTCAAATATGCCATCATTAACAAATTGTGGTATTTTATCAGCAACAATATCTGTTATTTTACAGGCATTTTTAATATATTTTAATTCTATTTCATCCTTTATAAGTCTTGTTTTTTCAATAGAATCTGAAACATCAAAAAAATCAAAATTTGATAATAAATTTTTAATTTTTAAAAAATCTTTAAGCGAAATCCCCTTAAAATTTAACCCAATTTTTTTATATGAGGAAACAGAATCCTTCAAGATTTTATTAAATTCAGATTGATTTTTGTAAATATTAATGTTTGCACCAGTTCTTTTTGCTGTTTCTGCTTCAAGTTGAGGCACTATTAACTCAATTTTTCCATCTGGAAACAAAACTGCAAATGAACCTTCAAAGATACCTTTTGTTAATCCTGTAACGTAAAAGAAATTATCATCAATAAAAGGCATTTCAGCATTTTTTATAAGAATAACCTCAGGTTTTTTACTAATATCGTCAAATATTCTTTTAACCCTTTTCTCCAACATCACACCGCCGATATCCAAAAGGGAGTATATACTATAATAAAAAACGAAAAGTTAAATAAATGCTTCCAGTGATGAAAAATAATAAATTAGTATCCCTTGATTAAATTGTGTAATTGTGATAAATCGTTTTTGATGGTTTCTACCTGTTTCATTTTTTCATTTTCGAAGTTTTTCAAGATATCAGGTAATGCTTTTGTCAATTTGTATATGTGTACTGGGCGACCCTTTCCTTTCTTTTTAAGATCCCTCTTTTTAGCCCAACCTCTTCTTCTCATCTCTTGCATAGCAACACTAACTTCAGGTTGTCGAAGATCAGCACCCTGCTCCACATCAGCAGATCTGCATTCATCAACCTGCGAAATATACATTAAGGTTTTTGCCAGATTTTTCGGCATCCCTAACTCTGAGAATAACTGGACAGCTTTGTCATCTTTTTCATCTAATACAAACGAGTTCTTTCGCTTCATATTCTCCTCGGGTTTGTAATTCATTCGTGGGTATTTATATTTTTCTCATTTTTTCGATTCCAGATGGATTATCACTGTTGTAATTGCTTATTTTGATGGTGCTTTCACTAAGCATCTTCTTTGCTAACTTATCTGGATAGTCACCAGAATATATTATTTCTTTAACACCTGCATTTATCAACATTTTAACACAGACTACACACGGTGTATTTGTACAATATAATGTTGAATCTTTTATTGATACTCCAAATAAAGCTGCCTGAATAATTGCATTTTGTTCTGCATGAAGTCCTCTACATAGCTCATGCCTTTCTCCAGAAGGAATATCCAGATTTTCTCTGAGACATCCAATCTCAGAACAATGCTTAAGTCCTTTAGGTGCACCGTTATAACCTGTGCTAAGTATATGTTTGTTTTTTACAAGTAATGCTCCAACTTTCCTTCTTAAACAGGTACTTCTCTTTGAAACAACATGAGCCATTTCCATAAAGTATTTATCGTAAGACGGCCGCTCCTCCATAAAAATCCCAAGGATAATAGTATGAGCTACTTAATAAAATTATGATTTTATGAAAATTTTAGATGTTATTAACATCGCTATTATTAAAAACATTAAATAGATATCCAAAATAAATATTTTTAAATTATGGAGGGATAAATAGATGACACATAGATATGGTATTTATCAAGCTACCTCTAAAAGCTGTGTTTTTTATAAACAAGATGATGATGGGAACCAATCGACATTCAATATATTTGTAACACCGTCAAAAGATGAAAAGGATAAAAAAGATTTATTTGCGTTTATAGACAATGAACAAATGAGACAAGATAACTGGGCTTCCACTAAAGAGGCGGATATTAAAGATCTGATAAAGGCCTTTGGCGGATGGGCGTCAGATGCACCAGTGGTATTTGAACTTGAAGCCCAAAAGAGTTTAAGCCAATGTTTAAGCTCGGTATTAAAAAAGGAGTTTGAAGAGTAAATTTATAAAAGTTTAATTTTTCAATTTTACCTCAATTTCTTGAAAATCTTTTACGGCATATGAATTTTTAAAAACATTCCTTGCCTCTTTTTCTATCGAACTGCTATCTAAATATCTAGGACTAATGTGAGTTAATAATAATTTATCCACTTTTGCTTTTTTTGCAATTCTTGCAGCTTGCTGTGCAGTTGAATGTCCATAATCACTTGAGATATCCTCAAAGGTCGAATCAAAAGTAGCCTCATGAATCAGAACATCAGCATTCTTTGCAAAATCTACCATCTTTTCAATTGGTCTTGTATCTCCGGATATAACTATTTTCCTACCTTTTCTAGATGGACCAAGAACCATACTAGGTTCTATTTTTTTACCATCCTTCAAAGTAATTGTTTCTCCTCTTTGTAATCTACTAAAAAGTGGTCCTTCAGGTATTCCTAATTTTAGAGCTTTTGGTTTATTGAATTTTCCAGGTCGCATTTTTTCTTCTAGTGCATAAGCGATTGTTGGTACACCATGTTTTACTCTTATAAAATTAATTGAATAATCATTAAAATCCAAACTAGATCCTTCATCTACCTCATGAGCAATTATATCATAATTTGGAGTAAAATATCCTAAGGATGTTAGTTGACTTACAAGTTTCTTCATACCCTTTGGACCATATATATGTAAAGGATTTTCTCTATCATTAAGCTGCATAGTTTGTATGAGACCTGGTATTCCTAGAAAATGATCACCATGGAAATGTGTTACAAAAATCTTTGATATCTGCATATAACTCAGCTTTGATTTTTGAAGTTGACGTTGTGTTCCCTCACCACAATCAAAAAGTATCACTTCACCACGTCTCTTAATAGCAAGGGAAGGAGCACTTCTTTTTATTGTAGGCCAACTTCCACTTGTGCCAAGGAAAATAATTTTAAGCTGTGTCATAAAAAAGGGAGATAATGCTTTATTGTAAAAGCATTGTGGTCAAATCTGATATACAACAAAATGTCGGGTAAGACTCCTATGTGCTCTGAAATCATGTTTTTCAATAACTGAAAAATATTTTTCACCTAGAGATATGAAATCATTATTTGAAAGTCCAATCACAGCCTTGCCGTTATCTTTTAGTAAGTTTGAAATATTCTTAAAAGCCCTTTGATAAAGTATATGCATTTTTTCTCCTTTCGTTGTTGTTGATTTTCCATAGGGCAGATCAGTTACTACAGCATCAACTTTACCGATATCATGGCTGATATCACCTATGTCAGAACAAAATAACTTGTAGTTTTTTATCTTGTAAAAATCCAGATTTTTTTTGCATCCTTCGATCATCTTTTCCTCAATATCACTACCAATTATTTTTGCTCCTATTATACCTGCCTCAATTAATATTCCACCAGTTCCGCAAAAAGGGTCCAATAATATCTCATTATTTTTTATTGATGATAGATTAACCATTACACGTGCAATTTTTGGATGTAGAGAAATTGGTGAAAAAAAAGGACGAAATTGTACCTTTCTTTGCTCGTATTGTGTTCTATCTATTTTTTCAATTTTTAAACCAACATATACTTTTGAATCGGTTATTAATCCACGTATCTCTATATCTGGTTTATTAAGTACTACA
>CAZHIY010000080.1:7525-8760 GCA_964533085.1 uncultured Thermoplasmatales archaeon
TATTTGTCTGGAATTGATATTTTTTGATCTATTCTTACATCTTATAGCTATTGTACCTGTTTTTTCTATTTTATTATTTATTGCTTGAGTTTTTATATCCTTAATAATCGGTTTGCATGAAAATAGATATCTATTTATATAATATGAATAAGACAATCTTCTTGTAATTTCTTGTAATTTATTCTTATCTGATCCTGTTTCAATAATTAAAATATCTTCATTTGATTCTAAAACTGAAAAGTTGATATCTTCGGATTTCAAACATGCAATAATTTCAGCAGTTGGAATCGTTTTATGTTCTTTGGATAACTCAAATAGATATTTCATAATTTTTTTTAATAATTATTTACTATTTTTAAAAGTAGCTTTTATCAAAAATGGAGCAACTACTGATGTAACAATTGTAAGAATTATGGTAGTTAATAAAATGGTATGAGCCACTTGTCCTATTAAAATACCATGAGATATAGCAGTTGCAACAATAATCAGAGCAAGCTCCATTCTAGGAATCATCCCGACACCTACCTGTAAGGACTCAATATTGCTCAAGCCAGATAGTTTTGCTCCAATTCCACATCCTACTATCTTTCCAACAATGCTCACAAAGATTATTATAATAACAAATAATAGAATTTTACCATAAGAAGCGATTTCAATACTTCCTTTACTCCAGAGGCTCAAACCTACTGAAACAAAGAAAATAGGAATAAAAAAACCATAGCCAATAGCTTTTACATCCTCAATGATCTTTTTTGATCGTACATTTTGACCAATGAGAAGTCCAGCAACAAATGCACCAATGATTCCTGATATACCCGCCTCCCCTGCAAAAAAAGAGTACAATAAAAGAATCGCTAGAGTAATGCTAAGGAAAGATTTTGGAAGGTTTAATTTTTCACCAATTGAAAGAACTTTATCTATAACTTTTAATCCAATATATAGGAAAACAAGGAAGAAAATAGCAATCCTAATACCAATCCAAACTGCATCAATCAAAGATTCAATTCCTAGTGCAAAAGTAAGAAGTATTATTCCAATTACATCATCGATAACTGCTCCGCCTAGTATGGTAGAGCCGACATCCGTGTTTAAAACATTTAAATCCATCAATGTTCTAACAGTAACTCCTACAGAAGTTGCTGTAAGAATCAATCCTAAAACTACACTTTCAGCTACAGAGAAACCAAGAAAAATACCAGATAAAAATCCTAAAATTAATGGTAATATCACTCCAC
>CAZHIY010000081.1:0-8701 GCA_964533085.1 uncultured Thermoplasmatales archaeon
ATACAAGAAGCGATAGATTTTGCAACAAATGGTGATACTAATTTTGTATTTGATGACTCCTCTCCATAATATGAGAATATTATTGTATACAAATCAATAAGTCTAATCGGAGAAAATAGACATACTACAATTATTGATGGAAGTGAACTTGGAATTGTTGTAGAAATTACTTCAAATTATGTAAATGTTAGTAAATTTACAATACGAAATTGTAGTTTCAGTTCAAGTGCTGGATTAAGGGGTTCAACTAACTACAGCACGATATCAAATAATAATATTATTTCTAACAACAGGTCTGGTCTGGTTCTAATGTATTCCCATTTTAACACTATTACTCGTAATATAATAAAATCAAACCGATGGTTGGGATTTCACCTAGGCACATGTAATAACAATATAATATCTGGAAATACGATTATTTCAAACCATTTCGAGGGTTTTAATCAATATGATTCACACAACAACACGATTTCAGGAAATATAGTTTCAAAGAATGAAATTGGAATAAATATTGGGAAGTATTGTTCAAATAACATGGTTTCAGGTAATATTGCAATATTCAATGAATATGGTATTCGTCTTTATGAGTCGTATGAAAATAATACAATTAGTAGTAATTCCATTCGCTGGAACATGTATGGACTTTCCTTGGAATATTCCTACTTAAATAAAATTGAAAATAATAACTTTATGAGAAATGTTTTCAACGCTTATTTCGACTCTTATTATGAACACGAAAATACAAAAAATTACTGGAATGGTAATTTCTGGAATAGACCGAGAATTCTTCCAAAGATTATATATGGAACTTTATGGACTTATACTGGATGGAATAGGGAACCTGATTTAGAGTTTGATAGAAATCCTGCTCTATTTCCAAATACAATAGGTGAATGAAATGGATAAAAAGAATATCTTTGCTGTAGCAATTACCTTTCTTTTCATTGGAATGAGTATTAATCCTTCTTCTGCAATTGAAAATATTGCGAAATCCTCTATTCCTCTTTTTTATGGAAATACTTTGTATGTGGGTGGAAGTGGACCAGGAAACTATTCAAAAATCCAATATGCAATTAATAATGCAACAGATGGTGACACGATATTTGTCTATAGTGGGATTTATAATGAACAACTCATAGTCAATAAGTCAATAGATCTTATTGGGGAAGACAAGGTAAGTACAGTAATCGATGGTGGTGGAAAGTATTATGTTGTTCATGTTGGTGTTGATAATGTTTCAGTTAAAAATTTCTATATAAATAATAGTGGGATTTATGGTCAAAACGCAGGAATTATAGTCTATGGTGAAATAAAAAATATTACAATTGATAACAACATAATTATAGACAATTATTTTGGAATTTGTATTGGAAGTCCATACCAATACAAAAGAATTTATTATGTAAATATAACAAACAATTTTATTCAGAATAACGTTTTTGGAATTGGATTTTATGAGGGCTATGAAACTACAATTTTGAATAATGAATTTATTGACAATGGTATTTTCATCATTAAATCATCATCAAGAGATAATATTGTTAAAAATAATACAATCAATGGACTGCCATTAATATATCTAGAAAAGCAATCAAATAAAATAATAGAGCCAAATGTTGGACAAATTATACTTGTAAGTTGTGACAATATTACTGTTTCTTCCCAAGCTCTTACTATAAAATGTGAGATTGGTATTGAACTTCTAAGGTGTACCAATTGTAATATTGTTAAAAATCAAATATCAAATAAATATTTGGCAGTCTTTTCATTTTATTCAGAAAATATTAACATTCAAGGTAATATAATTTATAACGTTACTAATGGAATAAGAATAGACAAGTATGATAAAAATACAATAACTTTTAACAAAATCAACGATTCTGAGAATTCAATAAAAATATATGAATCAAATCAAAATAATATATCCTATAATACTTTGACAAATGGTAGACTTTGTATTGACCTTGGACATTCAAGTGACAATGTAATTTTTAAAAATGATATAAATTATTTTTTGGATAATGGAATTAATCTTTATTATGAATGTCATAGAAATCAAATTCTTAAAAACGCTATAAAAAACTGTTTTGATGATGGAATAATCATTTTTGGAACAAAAAGAATATGGTGGGATTCTGCTTGTGTTAAAAATGTTATTTCTGGAAATCAGATTAATAATAATGGAATAGGAATTGCTCTAGATGAGTCAGCTATTACACAAGTTTTTTACAATAATATTGTAAAAAATGATATTGGAGTTGAAGTAAGATCTGCGAGATACAACAAAATTTTCAAAAATAATATCTTTGATAATAAGAATGAAGATGCTATATTAAAAAACTCATTTTCTAGCAGGTTTGATAGAAACTTTTGGAATGAAACGAAAAGAATTCATGTTATTAAGGGAGGTATATATCGTTGGGATTTCTGGAGTTATGTATTTTATGAAATTATTCCACTAAACAGATTTGATTGGAATGCTGTAAGAGAACCTTATGATATAGGTGAATAAAATGAATAAGATCTTTATTTCAATTGGAATAATAATTCTTTTCCTATTTATTGCAACTGCACCCTTAATCCAGGGTAAAATATCTGAAGAATATTATAGTCCAATCTCAAAAGGTAATACATTATATGTAGGTGGTTCTGGGCCTGGGAATTATACTATTATTCAAGATGCAATTGATGATGCATCAGACGGTGATATAGTATTTGTTTACAATGATTCGTCTCCCTATGAAGAGTGTATAGAAATAAATGATAGGATTTCACTGATTGGTGAAGAAAAGGAAAGTACAATAATTATTGGTGATTGTATTGAAAACCTAATTAAAGTTGATGATTGGGAGGTTACAATTTCTGGATTTACCATAAAAAGGAACGATAGTAAAAGGTATCCATATTATGGAATTTATATAAATAAGGATGAAGCAACAATGTCAGGAAATATAATTTCAAATATTGAAACAGGAATTTCAGTTATGTCAAATTATAATCATATAGTTGATAATGAATTTATTAATTGTGGAATTTATATCTTGCATACCAAGTATTTCAATACAATTTTGAACAACCATGTAAATGGCAAACCTCTTATCTATAGATATAACACATTTAATGAAAAAATAACTAATGCTGGGCAAATAATTCTTTTAAATTGTATAAATATCACAATAGAAAATACAAATATTTCAAATGTATATTATGGTATTTATTTAAAGGATTCTAGATATTGCAAAGTTTTTGGAAACAAAATAACTAATAGCAATATTTTTCTGAGAGACTCTAAAAAAAATGAGATTGTAGATAACGAAATATCTCTTATCAATAGAAGAACAATGTACACATCAATAGGAATTATTCTACAGACTTCAAATGAAAACATAGTTTCAGGTAATGATATTTTTTTAAATCAGGGTAATGGGCTTCATATTTATTATTCAAATGAAAACATTGTCACTAATAATACTATTCAGATGAACATAAATGGAATAAAACTTGATGATTCAAATTCAAATACTATTACTAATAACAATTTTGTTGGAAATTTAAAAAATGTTTTTTTCATGGATTGTAAAGGTAATAAATGGACTGGTAACTATTGGGGACGAAGTAGGATTTTACCAAAAATAATTTCTGGGTCCATAACTATTGTTGATCCTGGTTTTGGAACCCCTGGAAAATATTTACCATGGTTTAATTTTGACTGGAATCCAGCAAAAGAACCTTATGAAAAATAAGGTTAGTTAAATTAATATTCAAAGTATTTGTTTAGCTTAGGATATGCCCCAGGAGAGTAAAATCACTTTTAAAATCAGTATCTAACATGATTTTTTAAGTGCTTCTCGAAGAAATGAATAACTGAAAAATCCCGATTTATCTACAATCTATTTATAAACCAACAGGTTAGCTAAACAAATACTATTCAAATTATATTTGTTATAATTAAACATTTTATTATTTATCGAAATCCATGTTCAGAGTATTTTTCTAATATTTTACAGCAATTAGAAATCACCTAAAAAACTATATACTATATCCTATTATGTAAGATATAGATAACCTATCTCTGATTATATTATTAAGGGAGGTAACGAAATGAAAATAAAGAAACAAGTATTTTTTACTGCAATATTTGTAGTATTTGGGCTGTTGATATCAAACGCGACTAGTTTTGGTAGCACATTGGAAGAAAATAATGAAGAAGTTGTTTCTGTGTTAGTTTATTTGAAAGATCAGGTTGATCTAGATAAAATCACAACACATATGGATGAACAGCGGGCTTCACTTCAGCTTCGTCATGAGACGGTAGTTGTTGAACTTCAGAATACTGCATCTGAATCGCAACCTGAAATTGTTGAATATCTAAATGACCTTAAGGGTCAAGACCTTGTAAAGGATTTCAAGTGTTATTGGATAGGTAATATTATTCGAGTTGATACCTATCAGTATATTGCTGATGAAATCGCAGAACGTGATGATGTCCTAAAGGTCTATCCAAACTATGAAATTGAACTTATTGAACCAGTAGCTGAAAGTCTTGAGAGCAGTCCTGGTTTTAGAGATGATGTTGAAACCGGTGTTGTAGCTGTTAGGGCTCCAGAGGTCTGGGAGATGGGCATCACTGGTGAAGGTGTTCTTGTTGCTACAATTGATACTGGAGTAGATGGAAACCATCCCGCTCTTGCTGATAGATGGGCAGGTGTGGCAGATCCCAGATACGAAGGTCATCCAGAGTGGGCATGGTTTGATCCATATGCTGGTCAAAATGATTTTCCTTATGATAACGGAGGTCATGGAACCCATACAATGGGTACTGTATGTGGTGGTGAACCAGGAGAACAAATTGGTGTTGCACCGGGTGCTACATGGATATCAGCTGGAGCAATCGATAGAGGCGGAGGTATTTCTCAAACTGTTGCTGATGCAATAGAATCATTTGAGTGGATGATTGATCCTGATGGTGATCCAGAAACCAACTGGGACGTTCCTGATTCTTGTTCTAATTCATGGAGGTTAGTAACTTCGCATGGATATCCACCATGTGATGAAACATTTTGGACTTATCTTGATGCCTGTGAAGCAGCAGGTACAGTTATAATATTTTCAGCAGGAAATGAAGGTTTTTCAGGTTTAGGTAGACCACCTGATCGTGCAACTGATGAATACAGATGCTTTGCGGTTGCTGCAGTTGATGGAAATAACCCAGACTGGCCAATTGCAGATTTCTCATCTAGAGGTCCAACATATTGTACACCAGATGGGTCAGAAGCAATAAAACCTGATATTGCAGCTCCTGGTGTTGATGTATACTCATCATATCCTGGTGGAAGTTATCGAGAAATGAGCGGTACTTCAATGGCATCACCTCACATAAATGGTGTTGTCGCACTTATGCGTCAAACTGCTCCAAATATGAGTGTTGAGGCAATCAAAGAAATCATATTCCAAACAGCTTATGACCTAGGAGATGAAGGTGAAGATAACGATTACGGTTGGGGAATGGTTGATGCATATGAAGCAGTCTTGCATTGCAATGAAGCACCCTTTAAACCAGTACTTGATGGTCCAACTAATGGAACTGCAGGAGCCTCTTATGATTATACAGTCAATGGAGAGGATCCTGAGGATGACGACCTCTATTACTGGATCGATTGGGGAGATGGTACAACAAGTGATTGGGCTGGGCCTTATTCTTCTGGTGAAGATGTAACAATGAGCCATATCTGGGAAGAAACTGGAGATTTTGAGATAGCTGCCAAAGCAAAGGATACTTATTATGAGAGTGCTTGGTCAGATCCTATTTTAATTACAATAGAATCCTTGATTAATATACAGGAAATAAAGGGTGGACTTTTCAAAGCAAAGGCGGTTCTAAAAAACAATGGTGTCGAGACTGCATCTTGTGTCCAATGGACAATTACTCTTGAGGGCGGTGCAATTATTGGCAGTCAATCCTCTGGGGAAATAGATATTCCTAGTGGTGATGAGGTAACCGTCGAATCAGGGCTTATTTTAGGATTTGGAAGAACAAAGATTACAGTTACTGCAGATTTTCCTGAATGCTCGGATTCAATGTGGAAAGGCGGATTTGTCTATGTATTTTACGTACATATAAACCCTGGAGGCGGTTGATTTTTAAGGTATCAAACGGCGAATAAGTCTCCAATAAATAAAGTGTTACAGGGATAAAAATATCCTCTTTTTCTTTTTTTTTAAATTTAAAAGGTTTAAAGTACTGTTACAGTTACATTTATATTAAATTATTTTATAAGAATATTAAATATTTTATAAGGGGTGGAAATAGTAACATGAGAAAGAGCACCTTTAGAAAGGGTTTGCTTTTATTTTTATTTATTTTATTTTTTAGATTGATAGTTATTCAGAACGTACCTGGAGAAATTGGTATGAATGATGATTGGTGGCCAATGTTTCGCCATGACCTTATTCATAGAGGTTATTCAACATCTGATACTCCAGATACGAAGATTGTATCTTGGATCTTTTCAACAGAAGACTTTGTGTTTTCTTCTCCTGTAGTTGTCGATGGTTTGTTGTACATTGGTTCTGACGACGGCAAGATGTATTGTTTGGATGCAGATATTGGAACTGAGATGTGGAACTTTTCAACTGGGGGTTGGGTGGATTCTTCTCCTGCTGTATTTGATGGTAAGGTCTTCTTTGGTTCTGTGGATAAAAATGTATATTGTCTGGATGCAGTTGATGGAACTGAGATCTGGAACTTTACTACTGGAGGTTGGGTGTATTCTTCTCCTGCAGTGTTTGAAAGTAGGGTCTTTATTGGTTCTTGGGATAACAAGGTGTATTGTTTGGATGCTTTTGATGGAACTGAGATTTGGAACTTTACTACGGGAGGTTGGGTATTTTCCTCTCCTGCAGTATTTGACGGTAAGGTCTACATCGGCTCTGATGATGGCAATATGTATTGTCTTAATGCAGCAAATGGTAGCAGGATATGGAACTTCACCACTGGAGATTGGGTGTGGTCTTCTCCTGCTGTATTTGATGATAAGGTATTTTTTGGTTCTGGAGACTGGAGGGTGTACTGTTTGAATTCAGAGGATGGGTCTGAGATATGGAACTTTTTAACAGATGATTGGGTGGATTCCTCTCCTGCAATATTTGATGGTATGGTCTATATAGGCTCGTATGATGAATATGTTTATTGTCTAGATGCAGATGATGGATCTGAGATTTGGAATTTTTTTACAGGTTATTATATTGATTCTTCCCCTGCTGTTTGTGATGATAAGGTCTATATTGGTTCCTGGAATCGTAGGATGTATTGTTTGAATGCTTTGGATGGATCTGAGATATGGAACCATCGTACAGTAGGTCAAGTAAGGTCCTCTCCTACTGTTTGCAATGGTAAGGTCTACATCGGTTCGGGAGATAACAATGTGTATTGTTTCGGTGATGAGGTTGTTAATCATCGACCAGAAACCCCAACAATTGAAGGACCAACTAGTGGTTCTGCAGGAATAGAATACGATTATATATTTAGTTCAATAGATCCAGATGATGATGAGGTTTATTTCTACATCCTCTGGGGTGATGGTCATGTTGAGAATTGGGATGGTCCACATCCTTCAGGAGAGGATGTGATTATTTCGCATATTTATGATAAACAAGGGATGTTTACTATTGAAGTAAAGGCAAAAGATGTCAAAGGTCTAGAAACTGATTGGGTAACTCTTGATGTTACTGTTCCAAGAAATCATGAATTCATTTTGAAATTTAATCTAAATGATTTCTTAATTAAATGGTTTCCACATCTATTTCCAATCCTAAGATTTTTATTAGGGTTATTTTGAATCAAATCAATCTTTTTTTGTTGAAATTTAAACTCTCCAATATGTTTTAAATAATTCACCGATATCACAGTTGAAAAATGAAGTCTGATTATTATAAAAAAGCACTTTGTCTGTCCTATTTTACAGTTCTATATAATATTGGTGAGTTCATCGTATCAATTTTTGCAGGATTTCTTGCTGGAAGTATTGCTTTGGTAGGATTTGGTTCTGATAGTTTTGTTGAGTCATTATCAGGCGTAATAATGATCTGGCGTTTTAAAAAACATGGAAAGCTCTCAGAAAAGGAAGAGGAAAAAATTGAAAAGAGAGCAACAAAACTTGTCTCTATTACATTTTTTATCCTTGGTTTTTATGTTCTTTTTGAATCATTAAAAAAACTATATTTTCAGGAAAAACCTGAAACAAGTTTGTTAGGAATTCTAATTGCCATTGCATCAATAATTATTATGCCTTTGTTGTTTTATATGAAATATAAGGCTGGTAAGAAATTAAAAAGTAGAAGTCTTGTTGCTGATTCAAAACAGACTTTTGCTTGTCTACTTATGTCGATTTCTTTACTTATTGGTCTTTCAATGAACTATCTTTATGGTTTCTGGCAGGCAGATCCAATTGTTGGATTAATAATTACAGCATTTCTTTTTAAAGAAGGATATGAAACCTACAAAGAAGTAGAATTATGTAGCTGCTAGGTTTAATTAGCGGATCCGGTAGTTTTTAAATAATCTCGAAATGAAAATCTTCAAAAACGGCATTTTTTGGCCAAAACTATCTTTGTTTTTAAAATAACTATAAAAAAAAAAGCCTTTTTTTACATGCACCCCACTAATCCAGAGTTGGTAAAAACGTCAATATTCCATACAAAG
>CAZHIY010000082.1:0-8659 GCA_964533085.1 uncultured Thermoplasmatales archaeon
TCCCAAGCATCATGAATCTTGGGAGGGCTCTTTTAATTTTTCAACACCCTATTAAGATATAATTTTTACAAAATAAATCTAGTTAATTTATAAACATATAGTCATAAAGATATAATGTAAAAAAAGAAAAAAAAAAGATAGAGATTAGGTTTTATTATAGACCTAGGAGCTGTCTTAGAATCGGGAACACATTTGGAAAGCGTTCAAACAACCTTGATAACAATGGATGATAGACTGATCTAGTTCTTGGTATCACAACATCAAATGTGCTTGAACCGCTTACTAGTCCTGTCTCATCTTCTGCATAGGCTGTTATTGTGTAATCTCCCTTTTCATAGGTGTGACATACTTCTACTGGCGTACATTGTTCACTTAGATCTGTTTCATCAGTTGTTCCATCTCCCCAGTCGATGAAATATTTGACCATATCGCCATTTTCATCACTAGAGTGGAATGTCCAACATAGCTCTGTTCCTGCTGCGCCTTCACCTGGACCATCAATATCTGGTGGTGTTGGTGCAACAGGTCCTAATGGGCCAGTCAACTGGAAGCACAAATCCATGGGACCGTATGTCCATTGTAAATCTGAGTCAAGCCAGTCAGGAACACCGAAATAAGCAGATTTCCATACTGCCATGTGCAATTGAACAGCAAGTTGGAAACAACAACCAGACTGTGGTGGAAAAGCACCTTCTCCTCGGATAGAAATCCAGAATTTCTCACAAGCTTCAAATGTTACAATTTCTGGTAAATCTGCCGAGAGTGTGTAGTAGATACTAGTTCCTGTGTCCTCAAGTAGCTCTTGACCTATTTCATCCCAAGCAATAATGAATGGCCCTGCATATATGGTACCAGGAGCTTCACCATCTCCTCGGTCATAATAGAAGGTTATATTCCAGTCAAAATCACCAGTTTGGTAATTTGTATTCCAGTACCCTCCTACCCAGTGGACGTCTGTAACCTCTGTTGTTTCGGCGAAGTGGAAGTCATCCGCTGTAGTTCCTAATTCTCCATAAACAGGATCAAATTGGGCAGCAGCCATTAAATAGTATTCCATTCCGTTGTCCCAAACTATTGGTCCAAGAACTCCAGGTATAGATCCACTAGCATCAACACAGTAGGTATCAATAACTTGTTCTTCCGTATCTGCTGTCACAGCTACAGCTGATAAAATCATAGCAACTGCTATCAGTAATACGCCAGCTCCGTTCGTTATTTTTTTCATTTCTTTTTTTCACCTCCCTAATATTTTTAACACATGTTAATTTATAACCTTTTCGCTTTTATTATATTCTTTTGATTATAATTATCTTTATTTTTAAAAATATTAATTTTATAATGAAAAAGAAAAATAGAAATATGGAATTTTACTATAATCTTATTATCTGTTTAAGTCCTAGAAAAGCATTTGGAAACAGTTGAAATAAACGATAAAATAGATTTATGTACGAGCTTCTGCTTCTAGGAATGGTAACTTCTAATGTTACCCAATCTGATTTTGCGTCGAAAATATCTTTTGCTTGTACACTTATAGTAAATGTACCTTGTTCATCATATGTATGGCTCTTTGTGATGGGGTCACCAGAATCATGAGGACCATCCCAAAAGATACCAGGGCATCCATTAAACCATGAAACCCAGTAATAAACTTGATCGCCATCTGGATCAGATGAAGATATTATGTAATCCAATGTGTCACCAACTTTTCCATTTGTTGGACCATTGATAGTGGGTATTTCAGGTGGATTATTGTTTCGTCCATACGACCTAAAACACATATCCCATGTTGCTATATCATCAAATTGTAGTAATTTTCCTTGGTATGTAAGCGATTCAATATTTTTAATATTTGATGAAGTAGATTGATTTGTCCAATTAACTCCTTCATCAA
Source organism: uncultured Thermoplasmatales archaeon (assembly GCA_964533085.1). Taxonomy (GTDB): domain Archaea; phylum Thermoplasmatota; class E2; order DHVEG-1; family DHVEG-1; genus SG8-52-3. Next base: position 1,892 of record CAZHIY010000082.1, read on the forward strand.
CTGAAAACCATGCACATCCATATGGATATGATTCTGATATATTGTTTGCACCCCAAGCGTAATAATTTTCTGTTATATTTTCTGTCAAGGCAACAACATAGTAGGTTTCTCCTGAGGTAATTATTACATCATCAAAATCTATTTCAACCCAATCATAGGTTTCAGTTGGAACAACACTAGGGTCAATACTTATGACTGTCAAGTCTTCTTCAGTTAGTTCTTTTCTAATTGAAATATTCAAAGGTTGTGTTGCTGTACTATTTTTTCCAATAAAAAGTTCAACTCTTGTTATAATATCCTTTGTTGGAATAAATGATTGTGCAACTTGCACACTTATTGGATTTTCAGGTATTGGAACATTTCCAATGGGGGCTGCTGCATTTTCAGTCATTACCTCTTGATATTGATCTAATTCATCTGAAATAGGTTTTACAGCTTTCTTATTTTCTATTGTAGCAATAGCACTTACTCCACTAAGAACTAAGATTCCTATTACTAAAATTGGTATTATCTTATTCATATACTTACCTCCCTCTTTTTTTTAATATAAAATAATAGTAATAGGTCCTTTATAATAATTTGTATTAAATTTGTAGACTTATGTCGAAAATAAGTTATTTAAGCTTTAATATTGTTTTAATTAAGTTCATTAAGTTATTTAGCTAATTTTTTAATATTGCGACTAAATTAATATAATCGTGCTAATAGTTAACATAATTTTTTAGACTTTTTTTTTTTTAAAAAAAATAATAATTATTTTCTAGCATAATAGGTTTTTACTGAAAATTTTGGAATTATAAATTATCCGACTCAAGTTTTACTTCTGGTCTCATAAGAATATTTCGGACAGTACTTGGATGCCAACTACTCTCTTTATTGTTTCTTTTTAATCTAGTTGGTATTTTATCTTTGTTTAAAGTAGTTGCTATTTCGTTATAACTCTTACCCATATCTCTTAGCTCTTTAATTGTTATGAGAATTTTTTGTTCTTCAGGATTTTCTATAAGTCTTGTATTTTTTTTTCTATTTCCTACAGTATTGGATATTATTTGATATCCATATGGTGCTTGTCCAAACCATTCATTTTTCATCTTTTGTTTTACGCCAGCACGAATTTTTGCAGCTAGCTGTCCTCTAAAAAATTCACTGTAGGTTGCTAAATTAGTAAGTAATAGCCGTCCTTGTTCACTATAAATATCTATATGTTGTAGACTATGGATATGTAATCTAACTTTGTGATAAAGTAGATCATCCATTATAATTAGTAAATCCTTAGTAGATATACTAAATCTATCACTGTCCACCATACAAATTCCATCAAAGAGTCCATTTTTTGCATCTGCAATCATTTCTTGGAATTTTTCTCTTTTTGTATCTTTTGCACTTGCTTCATCAAAATATGTTTTTACCCACTTCCATTTCATTTCTTTTACCCAGTCATCCAAGATAGATTTTTGTCCTTCTTGACTATATCCTTTCGATTGTTCTCCTATACTACTCCTAATATAATATGCAACTTTATAATTAGACATTTGATACCTATTATATATATGAACCGGCCATACATATAGTAAGTGCTACTTAAAGTCATTCGTTTTTAAGAGTTACCTTCGGTAGTCCAAAGGTAACTATAAAAAACCTATTTTTATATCTTTTGAGCTGGCAAACCACCACGACTTGCAATCAAATTTTGAATTTCATTAAAATCAGATTCTAATACTAATGCTTCGTGGTTGCTTTTATTAAGATATTGTTCCCAGTGCAGGTATCCACAATAGGTCGGATTTTTAAGAATCGTAGAAATGGTCTTTTTAGCCCATAACCCCCCCTTTTTTGTTGGAGTTTTAGTAGAATTAAGCATTTTTGCTATTTTACCCATACTTTTACCATTCTTATACCATGTGTATATATTCTTAATTATTCTTGCTTCCTCCTCGTTTTTTATAAGATTTCTATCAGAATAATTATATCCATATGGTATGTTAAAACCTAATACACCACCTATTGTTTTTGCTTTTTGTTCCATACAAGCATAAACACGCTCACCGATTTGTTCAGATTCAAGTTGTGCAATTCCCTGGATAATATTCATAACAAAACGTCCCATCGCTGTTGATGTATCAAATGATTCACTCATTGAGGCAAATTCTTTTTCATTTTTATTTAAATTTTCCATCATTAACATAAAATTTTTAGAGTTTCTATGTATTCTATCCATTTTTATTACTAAAAGTAGATCCCATCTATCCATTTCAGACATCATTCTATTGTAAGCTGGTCGCTTAACATTTCGTCCTGAGTAGCCATCATCAATATATTTATCTGCAACAATCCAGTCTCTTGCTTTACAATAGGCTCTTAGTTTGTCCAGTTGAGCATCAAGTGAGAATCCTTCTTTTGCCTGATCTTCAGTTGATACTCTAGTATAAATTGCTGCTCTAACAGGTTTTGCATCCATCCATAAATTCTAAGCGAATTATAATTTATAAGAGTATCGTATGCTAGTTATAGTCTATCATATTTTGATTTTTTATGCTAGACATAATTTAGCAATATTTATAATATTGATATCGTGTGTCATGATAACATTTAAATTTATTATTAATGTCAAACATTTATAAATAAAGCTAATTACTTTACAACATTTATAAAATTAAATCTAGGACTAAAAACCATTACAAACGACTAGCAATCTGTCTTAAAAGCTTACCTTTCAAATCTTTTTTATCAATAAGCACTCGTCCTTCTTTTCTCCAATTTCTTGATGGGTAATAACAATCCTTTTCTATAACTGGATTTAATTTTAGGGATTTTGCTGCCTTTGCAATATCTTCGATATTTAGTTTTTCCACAGCATGCTTTTTTGACACTTTCCTACCAGCAAGTTTTGATACTGAAATATCAAAATAAATTGGCCAGACAACGTATTTGTCCTCTCCTCTGGAGACCATATATAATCACAACAATTTATTTAGAAAGTAGTATAGCATTTACTGTACCGTATTGGCCAGGTCTTGAGGTAACTTTTGCTTTTCCAATTTTTGTTTCAATTATCGCTCCTTTATTTATTATATTTCTTCGGACGTAGTGAATATTTGCTTGGTTTTCTATAACAGAAACAACATCTGTTTTAGTAGTTTTATTGTTTTTTGGGTCAACCACATAGGCAATATTCGTCGTTTTCGCTCTTTTTTTACTATTGTTCCCTTTTGTTCTAACCTTTTTTAATGTAGTAGGTCCAATTGTTGTAAGATGTTTTTCTCGCCCAATCTCAAATTTTCTTTTTCCACGTGCATAACGAATTCTTCTACCCGTTTTACTTCTTTTTGAGTCACCTTGCCAAAGCGCCATTAGAAGTCGGAATAGGAAAGATATATATAAAGGATATGGACGTAAAGACTTCATCTTCTTAATTGTCTATTATAGGCTGAAGCCTTACCCAATAAAAGTTTTAAATACTTTTAATCCTATGATATATAATTAAGGTAGGTGTAAAATATAAAAAACATTACATATAAAACGTTACTAGTTATAGGAATAACATCTTTATTTTTTATATCCTCTACTGCGATAAATATATTACACAATAAAAATTTCGATGGATATATTTTGTATACTCCTGAATACATTAAAAATACATACCTTATAGATTATGAAGGAAATATAATAAATCAATGGAAAAGTGATTATATACAAGGCTTGGGTGTATATCTTTTAGAAAATGGAAATCTGCTACGTTGTGATATGCCTTATCTTAATCCGTATTTCTCTGGAGGAGGGATAACCGGTCAAGTTGAAATGTTCAACTGGGAAGGAGATTTACTATGGAACTATATATTATCAAATGACACGTATTGTTTGCATCATGATATTGAACCATTACCGAATGGGAATATTCTGATGTTTGCTTGGGAATATCATAGCCGTTCCGAAGCGATAAATGCAGGAAGAAATCCAAATAATTTATATAATATGTTTTGGACTGATTATATCTTTGAAATTGAACCTTTTAGTAATGAAATCATTTGGGAATGGTATAGTTGGGATCACCTTATCCAAGATTTTGATATTACGAAAGAAAATTATGGGGATGTAAAAGATCATCCTGAATTAATTGACATCAACCTAGTTACATCACTTCTTCAAGGTGATTGGTCACATATAAATTCAATAGATTATAATGAAAAATTAAACCAAATTCTTGTATGCTCTCGAAATCTAAATGAAATATTTGTAATAGACTATAATAGTAGTGAAATTGTTTATCGTTGGGGAAATCCACAAAACTATCGAATGTCTGGAGACAAACAATTATTCGGACCACATGACGCTCGATGGATTGATACTGGAAATATATTAATATTCAATAATGGAGGAGAACGTGGCTATAGCTCTGTTGATGAAATAGTTCCATACGGTCAAGATAATCCGATCTGGATTTATAATTGTGAATTCTACGCAAATATTCTATCAGGAGCGCAACGATTATCAAATGGAAACACACTCATATGCAATGGTCCAGAAGGAAAGTTCTTTGAAGTCACAATTGATAAACAAATAGTTTGGGAATATATCAATCCTTATCCTAATTATGTTATGAATGATGTATTTACAATACGACATTATCTATTAAAAGATCCTGTAGCAGAGGACCTAGATTGTGAGGGAAATCTTGTTTGGAAAGGCGTTAAACCTAAAGAAACTATAGAAGGGAGTTTTAAAGTAAAAAACATAGGTAAATCTGGATCTCTTTTAGATTGGAAGATAGCCTTATATCCTGATTGGGGAACCTGGTCGTTTGATCCTGAATCTGGTAAAAATCTTACCCCTGAAGATGGTCAAGTGACTGTTTATGTATCAGTTATTGCACCAGATGAAAAAAATAAAACAAATGAGGGATACATTATTATAGAAAACCAAAACAACTCTAAAGATTTTGATGTTATAACTATTTATCTTTCAACATATAGAACCAAAATATCATCAAATAACATTTTCCTTTGGTTTTTTGATGGTTTTCCAGTATTACAAAAATTACTAAATCTTTTTCTTTTAAAACAAAGATAACATTTTTGTATTATAGTACAATTAATATGGGAGAGTTTTATAAATATATTATTAATATTTTTTTTATAACATTTTTCTCCAACTATTATTTTTTGTTTATTCATATTTTTTCCCAATTTTTTTACCAAAAAGTTGAAATAAACTTTATTGTTGACGCTGAAGGTGGTAGCACAATTTTATTCTAATAAAAATAATGATTCTAAAACAAAAGGAGTTGAGACTTTACTTGGAGAACCAAAAAAAGCAATTATCAAACTAGCAGTACCTATGATTATTGCAATGTCTGCCAGTACCATTTACAATTTAGTTGATGCACTTTGGGTTTCTGGCTTTGGTAAGGAAATTTTTACATCTGCGGAGGTATCTGATATCGGCATTGATGCACTTGCTGCAGTTGGTTTTACAATGCCTTTTTTTATGATGATAATATCTATTGCTGTTGGTGTTGGTGTTGGTAGTGGATCTGCAATATCAAGACGTATAGGCGCAAAAGATAAAAAAGGGGCAGATAATGTAGCAATTCATTCTGTTATATTAACGCTAATAATTGCAATTGTTTTTTCAGTTTTATTATTCATTTTTGCGGATAGAATATTTATCATAATTGGTGCAGAAAAAACTGCTAATATGGCAATTTCTTATGGAAGAATTATATTTGCTGGTAGCATATTTTTATTTTTCTCAAATATTGCTTATGCAATTTTAAGAAGTGAAGGTGATGCAAAGAGAGCCATGTATGCAATAATGGTTGGTGCAGGAACAAACATAATATTGGATCCAATCTTCATATTTACACTAGGTCTGGGAGTTACAGGTGCTGCTTATGCAACTATATTATCTTTTGCGATAACATCTTTTATTCTTGTTTTTTGGTTGTTTTTTAGAAAGAATACTTATGTGACTTTTAAGTTTAATGAGTTTAAATTTAATAAGGAAATTTTAAAAGATATCTTTAGTGTAGGGTTACCTGCATCGGTTCAACAATTATCAATGTCATTTACTATGATTGCAATAATTATAATTATTAATATTGCCGGAGGTGGCGAAAATAGTGTGGCAATTTATAATACTGGTTGGAGAGTTGTAATGATAGCAATACTTCCGCTTCTTGGTATGGCAACTGCTGTAGTTTCTGTTTCTGGTGCTGCTTTTGGAGCCCGATCCTATGATAAATTGAATACGGCTTATATGTATGCTACAAAAACTGGACTTATTATTGAAATAATTCTTGCGATTGTGATTTTTCTCTTAGCTCCCCTAATATCAGTTATTTTCACTTCAAGACCTGAGGATATAATTATAAGAACTGATTTAGAATCATTTTTAAAAATTTCTTGCTTTTTTTATCCAGGGGCTGCATTTGGAATAGCATCTTCTGCAATGTTTCAAGGTACAGGTAAAGGAACATATGCTCTTATTGCTACACTACTTAGGACGATTGTACTAACAATTGTTCTTGCTTTGATTTCTACATTTGTTTTAAAAGCAGGAGATATTGGTATATGGTGGGCTATTGTAATTGCAAACCTTGCAGGATCGATTATTTCATTTACATGGGGTAAAATTTATATTAGTAAACTTATCAAATCATCTACCATATCTTAATATCTTATTTTTAAGATTGTTAAAATAGCTAAAGTAAACAATTTTTTTGCTATGTAAATAGGTTGACCTAAGGGGATGATCTAACCGGTTGAATGT
>CAZHIY010000083.1:0-8562 GCA_964533085.1 uncultured Thermoplasmatales archaeon
ACTTCATCAATTCTACCAATATGTAGAGCTGAAGGTTCAACAACACGTGGTGCTAGTATGCCAGGAATCGAAAGAAGAATGGAAAATTCAGCATTTAAGGCAAATTATCAAGATGTGAAAAGGTATGCTTTAGCAATAGAAAAATTGTTAAACAAATCTGTTGGCGCCGAAATTCTTTTTTCAACAAATGATATTTTGTATATAGATTTAAGAAACCGTATTGCGCATGCAGATACTGGTGATTGTACCAAATATGGACAGGGTATTAATTTTCCAAGCGGCGAAGGATATAAAGCACCCTATGAGGGTGCATCTGATGAAATTGATAAATTTGGACCTAGCAAAACTAAAGGAATCTGGCCTGTAAAATACGATGGTGAACTTGTAAAATATATTGTCGAAAAAAACAAGATTGTTGACGTTGTAGGAAAAGGTAAAAAGGCAGATGAAAGACGTTCTTTTTTTGAGGAGAAGGATTCACGTAGAAATATTGCAGAGCTTGGTATTGGTTGCAATCCAAAAGCAGTTGTCACTGGAAACGTTCTTGAGGACGAGAAAGTAGCCGGTTTACATATCGCATATGGTTTGAGTGCTCATTTGGGTGGAACGGTAAAGAGTGATGTTCATCAGGATATTTGTTATCCTAAAAGTGCCCCGGTTGAAGCAAAAACACTTACACTGATTAATGAAGATGGTTCAAAAGTTGATTTGATAAAAAATGCAGAATTAAGATATGACCTTCTAAAATGACTATTATATTTCATTTAAACATAGAATCAATAATTTGTTGAAAGGGGGAGAAAAGCTGAAAGAAGACCGTGAAATTATAATAAAGGATTTATTAATCTTTGATGCTCATTGTGATACTGCAAACGTTATATTTGACGATTCCTCCTATTTTATTAAAGAAAATAAAAGCCAATTAAGTCCTGATAAGATCAAAAAAGGTGGACTTAAAGCTCAAATTTTTGCATTATATGTAAATCCTGTTTATTCACCTTATAGATCAATTAAAAAAGCATTGTTGTTGTATAATTCTTTAGAACAAAAATTATTTTCAAAAGGATATGCAGTAAAAGTTACGTCAACTAGTGAAATGAAATCATCAATTTCAAAAGATAAACTTGCCTGCTGGCTATCACTTGAAGGTGGACATATTATTGAAAATTCAATTGAAATTCTTGAGTTCTTTTATTTTCTTGGGTTTAGAAGTATGACTTTGACCCATACAAAAAATACCGACTGGGCTGACTCATCCGGAGATAAGCCAAAATGGGATGGATTAAATAAGCTTGGAAAAAAGATAATTCAAAAAATGAACAAATTAGGAATGGTTATTGATGTATCACATTCATCTGATAAAACTGTTGAAGATGTCCTAGAAATATCCACAATGCCTATTATGGCGTCTCATTCATCTTCAAGAGCTTTATGTGATATTTCCCGCAATATACCTGATAATCTAATTAAAGAAATTGCAGAAAGAAATGGATTTATTGGTGTAAATTTTTTTCCAGGTTTTCTTAAAAAAGAAATTAATTTACAAGTATTGAAAAACATGGAAAAATATAATGATTGGTATCAAGAAAAAATTAAGGGAGAGGATAATCCAGATATACTAAATTCAGCAGAAATGGAATTTTATACAAAAATTGTTGAAGGAAATGACGAGGTTGATTTAAATTCTTTAATTGATCATATAATCCATATCTCAGATGTTGGAGGAATTGATTGTGTTGGTCTTGGAAGTGATTTTGATGGTATTCCTTCAACTCCAACAAACTTAACAGATGTTTCTTGTTATCCTACGTTAGTTAATGGACTTCTTGATAGAGGTTTTAAAAAGGAAGAAATTATGAAAATTATGGGTTTGAATCTTTATAATTTTTTTAAAAGATTTGAAAAATAAATATAAATACATAATAAATTTCTAGGGATTTGGGAATAACATATATAAATTCGAAGCTAAATTATAAATATCAATCTAAAAATTGAATTTCAACATTTTCGGAGTGAAAAGATGAATAAAAAAATTGGTGCAATCTTTTGTATTATGTCATTATTTGTTCTTATAATTCCAGTTGGAATGTGTTCAAATATCCAACATTTCGATTATCAAAACATCTCTGAATTTTCAGTTATGCAAGATAATTATGAGTATTTAAGCAATGGATTGGTTGATGATTGGGAATTTAATGGAATAAATGCTTATATAACATCATCTGAACCTTATGATGGATTTACAATATTTAGCCCGGAGTATTCCAAATATACGTATCTTATGAAAAATAATAAAATTATTATTCATAAGTGGAAAAGTGATTATATCCAAAGCTTTGGATCTTATTTAAACGAAAATGGTGTTCTATTTCGTTTGGATTTACCTTTCAGCAATCCAACATTTAGAGCTGGTGGAGTAGCTGGTAGAGTTGAATCCTTTGATTATGAAAGTAACCTTTTATGGGAATTTGAATATTCAAATGAAAAACATTGCTTACATCACGATATAGAACTTTTACCGAATGGGAATGTTTTGATGATTGCTTGGGAATTAAAAACACGTAATGAGGCAATTGATGCAGGACGTGACCCAAATAGATTGCAATCCGATTTGCTCTGGCCAGACCACATCATTGAGGTAAAACCAATAGGTGCTAGTGGAGGTGTAATTGTCTGGGAGTGGCATGTCTGGGATCATCTTATTCAAGATTTCGATCCTTTAAAGGATAATTATGGAGTTGTAGAAGACCATCCCGAGTTAATTGACATTAATTTTGGTAATACTAACAGAGATTGGAATCATATCAATTCTATTGACTATAATGAGGAATTCGACCAGATACTTCTAAGTGTGCATAACTTCGATGAAATATGGGTGGTTGACCATAGTACAACAAAAGAAGAATCAGCAGGTCATACAGGTGGAAACAGTGGAAAAGGTGGAGATATTTTATATCGCTGGGGAAATCCTCAGTCATATAGAGCTGGAAATGCAAATGATCAAAAGTTTTATGGACAGCATGGTGTAAGTTGGGTTGAACCAGGATGCCCGGGAGAAGGAAATATAATTATATTTAATAATGGTGGTAGATCAAGAGGATATTCATCAGTTGATGAAATAATTCCACCAGTTGATAGTAATGGAAATTATAATTATACCCCCGGTACTGCTTATGGACCAGATGAACAAATATGGATATATACAGCCGATAATCCCTCTGATCTTTTTTCAATGACATTGTCTAATGCACAGCGTCTGCCAAATGGAAACACCTTAATTTGTAGTGCAAACCAAGGTTTATTTTTAGAAGTTACTCCTGAAAAAAATATAGTTTGGCAATATCAGAATAAATTACCATCTCCACTTCATAAAGCCGTTGCAAGGATCTGGAGATATCCAACAAATTATACAGGTATACCTGAAACAGTAGATATTAACAAAGGAAAGAGTTTAAATGGACTTTTTAATTAATTTATTATCAGATTATATAGAAATTGGTTTAGAATTGATAACCTTTCAAAAATTCTTGTTAAAAAATAATCAAATATAATTGATTGCGGAATTCTATTTCGTGGAATACTAACATCAAATGTCGTAAAATTTCCTTCAGATCCATATATATCAATAAGTTGAGCTTTTATTGTGAAGTCTCCTTCTTCACTCCAACTATGTGACAATGTAAAATTCTCACCTGATTCTATATTTCCCTTATCAACACCTCCATCTCCCCATTCAACATGATATGTCATTTCATCGTTATTTGGATCGATACAGTCAGAAAAATCGTAGTTATAAACAATTTCTGGATTTCCATTTGCCGGACCAGTAATTATTGGTGACTCAGGCGGTTGATTGATCGGACGTGAGGCAGTAGCAAGATATGTACGCCTTTTCCATTTCTCGTTGATATCATGCCCTGCATTATATGCTAGAATGTATCGACCATATTCCTCATCTATAAGAAGGGTTGGTGTTCTTTGGAAACCTGTTGAAGGTACACCTTCCGGGAATTGACCTGGTGCAATAATAGGATTATCAGGATGACCAATCCAGGTATCACCCCAATCAGATGACCAATAATAAGCAAGATGTCCGAAACCTGCATAGTTCTGATTTGAAACTGTAATCACCATATGGACTCCATCAGCTCGCATGTCACCAGTACAATGGGCCTGCCAGGCTCCGCGAAAGGAAAATCCTTCAGGATAAGGTAGAGTCCATTGATAAGCAGGATTACTAGGATCTGATGGATCAAATGTTGGAACAGGATTTTTTGTCCAGTTAGTTTTGCCATCTTCGCTATCCGCATATGATATTCGCCAATTCCAGTAGGAACCAGAAGTTCCATGTAAACCTCTATAGAAAAGCCGAATCTTTCCCTGTGTACCCAGATGAGGAGCCCACACAGGAGTCGGTTCAGACAAACCACCTTTTATTACACCGTTTTGATTCCAACCCTGCTCCCACCAGTACTCGGCAATAAGCATGTTCTCATAGGTCTGTTCAAATGGAATACCAATTGCTGGTGGTGTATCACTAGTTGCAACTTGAATGGCGCCTTCCCAACCTGGTAAACTCTCCCACTCTGGATGAAGATACTTTGTACCAGGTCTTACTGTGTTGTATATCAAGTGTTCACCGGTAATTGGATGCTGGATGTAACCTGGAGTATCGGTATGTTCCCATGCAGGACCAGGATTTGGTCCACCAGGTTTGACAAGGGGCGTATATTTTATCTTTGTAACCGGATCATAACCCAAGGTCCAATCGCTAAGCACATCTTCTTGATATGGATGCTCGGTCATGTAGGATTCATGATAACTGTGGTACATCAGCTTAATTTTATCATCCTGTAGAAAAATGAACTCTTCACCAACGATTCCTCCCCAGTCACCATACAGATGTGTCTGATACTCAGGATAATCAGGATGAGGAGCTGTAATAAAACCAATTGGAGTAAAATCTGGCCATTCGCCAAATGGGCCTGAGCCTTCGATCTTGTTAGAAACACCTTCAAGTTTAATAAAATCCAAATCGATTACTGCTTTATTAAAACCACCAATTGGGGTTAGACTAATCGTCCCAATTAATAAAATTAAGATTGTAACAATAATTGACATTTTCATGATATTAATTTCCTTAGTATTATATAGTTTTTAACTCTCAATGCAATATTATTGTTTAATTCTTAAATTATAATATTATATGCAAATATAAATTCTTTGTTCAGTATAATAAGCATATAACATTAAAACACTAATATGAATATCACAATAAAATCAATATCAAATGTTCACAAGTATCGTTTTCAAAGGATACGGAAAGTCTCCCTTAGTATCCCTAATTAAGAATTAATAAGTGATATCTAAAATTAAAGAATCTTTCTAAAAACCAATGAAATAATGAATAAAATGTCAGTTTGTTTCTTGGTATCATTACTTTTAATGGATCTGACCAGATGCTTTCATAATTATCAATGTCAACTGCTTTTACCTTAATTTTAAAATTTCCACTTTTATCCCATATATGTGATGAACAAACTTCTTCGCTTGAATTAAAAGGACCTACCCATCCGCTATCACTGCCATCTCCCCAATCAAACAGATAATAAACTTGATCTCCCTGAGGATCAACAGTTGAACTAAAATATGTATATTCAACTCCCTTTTCTCCCTGGGTTGGACCTTCCGGCATGTCAGGTTTTAAAGGTGCATTAATCAATATTTCTAATCCTTTATAACCTGATTGATATCGACGAATTTTAAACACATCATTGAAAACCTGATTTGGATATGGATTAGTATACTCCCAAACAATATCTTTTTCTGGAGTTACCTCAAAAAAGAATCCCGAATCTCCTGCACAGATGAGTGTATTTCCATCAGGAAGCCTTTGAGTCCCAGAAAGTCTAGTAGAATAGAAATCCCTAGGATTTTCAGCAAAATATATCCATGTTGGCTCTTCAGGTCCATATGCTGAACCTTCTTCCAGATAATAGTTTCCAAAACCATCATTAGGGGGAACAATTTCATCAATTGAAGAATAGTCTATTCCTGGCCGACCTAGGCCATTATTAAAAACCAATATGTTGCCTTCTCCAGGGCATCCAGGTTCTATCCACTGTGCATCGTGTTGGCCAAAAAGTTTTTGATCACTTGAACTTCCTGCTCTATATGTCTGTGGATTGCCCCATCGATATAGAAGGTCTCCGCCTTTACCGCCATTTCCACCAAAGTGGCCTGCTGCTTCTTCAGTTGTGGTGCTATGATCAATTATCCAAATCTCATTAAATTTATGAACACTTAATAGTATCTGATCAAATTCTTCATTGTAATCAATTGAATTTGTGTGCAACCAGTCCCTTTCCACGTAATTTTCATATTTAACATTTATATCAATTAATTCCGGATGATCTCCAACCACACCATAATTATCTTTTGATGAATCATAATCTTGTATGAGATGATCCCAAACATGCCATTCCCAAACAATACTACCGCCAACTGGTTCTATTGGTTCAACTTCAATAATATGATCTGGCCAAAGTTGATCCAAGGTTAAATTATTAGGATCTCTTCCAGCAGCAACTGCTTCTTCACCTGATTTATATTCCCATGCAATCATAAGTATATTACCATTAGGTAAAACCTCAAAATCATGATGTAAACAATTCTTTTCAGTGAAATATTCAAACTCCCAAGCTAACTCTCCATACCAATCGTGTTTTTCAACACGCCCAGTGATACCGCCCCCAATAAAAGTCGGATTGATACCTGGTAAACAATTTCGAATCAGTTCTCCATCCTCCAGTAAATACACAGACAAACCTTGAATATAGTTGCTTTCCCAACTATGAGTGACATTTCCGCCCATATCAATTAAATATGTAATCCCAGAATATTCAGGAGCAAAAAGAGTATAAGCGTCGGATTCAAAACTTAATAAAAAAATTTCTTCATTGCTCTGAAACTTAGATTCTAAAAGAAATGTATTACCGTATACCACTGTTGTGAAAAATGTTCCAAAATAAAACAACATAATAAAGATAAAAATAATTTTTTTTGGAATTCTCTTATTAATAATTTAACTCACCCAATTTCTTATTGTTTTTTGATTTGTTTAAAATAATATAAACTAGATATTATATAAAATTTGTCTCCTTACACAATAAAAATAAATTTTTTAAACTAGAAATTTTTTTAATATTAATTTTAATAATTAGAATTTATAAAGGGAAAGGAACTGAAGAAAATATTTTTCTTTGTTAATTATAACTTTAAGTTTAATTCCTAAACCAAGCTTTTTATTTTAGAAGATCGAGTAGTCTTTCCATCATTTGGAATCGTTCAAAAATCTAAAAGAAAAAAAAGATAGAAGGACTAATTTATAGTCCTAATAGTTGTCGTAGAATTGGGAAAGTATTTGAAAATCGCTCTAAAAACTTATGATACCACAGATTAGATATTGCTTTGTTTCTTGGTATGAAAACCTCAAACTCACCACAGTCACTCTCAGCACCATTAATGTCTTTTGCTTTTGCTTTGATTATGTATTCTCCTTCCTCAATCCAACTGTGTTTTAAGGTTATTTCTTCACCTGAATCACTAAACTCAGTCCACTCTGTATCATTGTCCCCCCAATCAATAAAGTACATAACAGGGTCTCCTTCTGGGTCTGTAGCATTAAAAGTATATTCATATTCTACATCTACTTTACCACTTGGAGGACCATCTATTAAAGGTGCTTCTGGTGGATTATTAATTGGAATACCTAAAATTATGACATCATCAATACAGGTATTATGTATAAAGTAAGACCACCCTAGGTATTGCCATAGTATTTGAAGAGCTTCTCCACATCCCTCAGGATCGTATGTAATTTCAGTCTCATAATACTCACATACATCATCTATAGGATTAAACCATGGAGTAATATCTATCCATGAGCTTGTTTCATTTCTTCTATATTTTAGATAAACATTACTATAACTGCCGTAGGGGGGATGAGCACCTAAATAAAACTTTATTATACATTTTTCGTAATTGCTTACATCAATAGCCTTAGACATCATAAAATTATCATAATACGGATCAGAATATTTCCCACGAGCACATGGTGGTTCTGAATCACAGCAGCTTGAATTATTTTGGCCAAAAAAACCAGTCTCCCATCCCTCTGGTGGAAATGTTCCTGAGAAGTTTTCATCAAGTAAAACAATAGGTGACTCCATTATAGAATTAATAACAGAGAAATTAGTTTTCATAGTAGTGTATCCCATAGATGAAACAACACTCATACCAATAAGTAAAATGAAAATTACAATAACCAGCGTCTTATATAATACAGGATTTTTACTCATATTCTCTTCTCCCTCAATATTTTACATCCAGTTGGAGATATTTAAATGTTACAATAACTAAAATATTGTAACAATAAATAGTACATTTAATTCTCTTTTTTTGGGTTAAAAGCCCTTGACTAAAAAACACAAAAAAAAGGTGTTTTTATAGGAGAAAAAATAGTTCAGTTAAGCCGCTGACGGGAATTGAACCCGCGACCTA
>CAZHIY010000084.1:0-8523 GCA_964533085.1 uncultured Thermoplasmatales archaeon
ATCCACGATAGACATGGAGCCTTGCGTTGTCCAGTTTGCGGAGATAAAGCAGAGATTTACCCAATTGAAATGAGCTATGCATTCAAACTTTTAATAGATGAATTAAAATCTTTGGTCATCGCGCCAAGAATAAGATTAGAATCATTAGTATAATTAAATTGAAGGTTAAAATTATGGAAAGATCAAAAAGTATTACAAAAAAAATAGGTGCAATTTCCTTTTCACTTCTTTCACCAAATGAAATAAGAAAGATGAGTGCTACAAAAGTTATAACTGCTGATACATATGATGATGATGGATTTCCAATTGCGATGGGGCTTATGGACCCCAGACTTGGTGTAGTAGAACCAGGTCTTCGATGTAAAACATGTGGGCTTAGAGTAGGAAAAGATAAATGTCCAGGACATTTTGGCCATATAGATCTAGCAATGCCTGTTATTCATGTTGGTCTTGTAAAATCTATTCGTGACTGTCTTCGAGGAACTTGTAGAGGATGCGGTAAAATTTTACTCACTGAAAAACAAAGACAAGAATATATGGATGAACTTAAAAAATACAAAAGCGAAGGGCGAGATCCAACTTTTGTATTAAAACAAATTATCAAAGAATCTGTTAAAGCAGAAAAATGTCCTTATTGTAGCAGAGAAGTAGGAAAGATAGAACTTGATAAACCAACCTCAATAAGAGAAAATGGAAAAAAACTTACACCATCCGAAGTAAGAGAATGGCTTGAAAAAATACCAGATGAAGATCTTCCACTTTTAGATATAGATGTCAAATCTGCGAGACCTGAATGGATGATTTTAACAGTCCTACCAGTTCCACCAGTTACAGTAAGACCATCTGTTACACTTGAATCTGGTGAGCGATCAGAAGATGATTTAACACATAAGCTTGTTGATGTTATTCGCATTAATCAAAGATTACAAGAAAATAGAGATGCTGGTGCACCACAACTTATTGTTGAAGATCTTTGGGAATTATTACAATATCATATTACCACTTATTTAGATAATCAAACGTCTGGGATTCCACCGGCTCGTCATCGTTCAGGACGGCCACTAAAAACATTAGCACAGCGTTTAAAGGGAAAAGAAGGACGATTTAGAAGTAATCTTTCTGGAAAACGTGTAAACTTTTCTGCCCGTACTGTAATTTCTCCTGATCCAAATTTAAGCATAAATGAAATTGGTGTTCCTATACAAATAGCAAGAGAACTAACAATACCCATAAAAGTAACAACCCACAATATTGAATGGTGTAAAAATCTCATTAGGCAAAAGGTTACAATTTCAAAAGATCCTACAAAGTACAATCCTGGTGTAAATTATGTAATCCGTGAAACTGAAGGAATGAAGCAACGGATAAAAATAACAGAAAAAAACGCAGATGACGTAGCAGAAAAATTAGAACTCGGAGGGGTAATCGAAAGGCAACTCATGAATGGTGACCTCTCTTTATTTAATCGGCAACCTTCTCTTCATCGCATGTCAATGATGGCACATAGGGTTAAAGTTGTACCGAATAAAACATTTAGATTTAATTTGAGTGTTTGTCCTCCTTATAATGCAGATTTTGATGGAGACGAGATGAATCTGCATCTCTTACAGGGTGAGGAAGCGCAAGCTGAAGCAGAAATTCTAATGAAGGTCCAAGAAAATATTTTATCCCCAAGATTCGGAGGTGCTATTATTGGGGGAATTCATGATCATATTTCGGGTTGTTTCCTCCTAACACATCAAAATAAAAAGATTCCTTATGACGACGCTTCCCATATTTTATCAGCTATCAAATATGAAGGAAAAAAACCTAATATGATAGAGGAAAATGGAAAAAAATATATGAGTGGAAAGGATATATTCAGTACTCTACTCCCAGATGATCTTAATTTAGAATATAGAGCTAAAACATGTTTGAACTGTGAGGTTTGTACAGCACCAAAATGCCCTAATGATGCACATGTAATTATTAAAGCTGGTATTTTAAAACAGGGAACTGTAGACGAAAATAGTATAGGTGCCTTTAAGGGAAAAATTTTAGATAGAATCATTAGGGATCATGGAATGGATTCAGGTAGAGAGTTTATTGACAATGTTACAAGGATAGCAATAAATTCTATTACAATATTTGGCTTTACCACAAGTATTGATGATGAAGATATACCAGAAGAGGCAAAGAGACAGATACAAGAAGGATTAGAAAAAGCCATGAATAAAATCAGAAGTCTTGTTAAAGCCTATGAAAATAATGAACTAGAATCTCTTCCTGGAAGAAGCCTTGAGGAAACTTTAGAGATGGAAATAATGAGAGTCACAGGTAGAGCAAGAGATATGGCTGGTGAAATAGCAGGTAAACATCTTGGACTGAATAATAGTGCAGTCATAATGGCTAAGTCTGGCGCTCGTGGCTCTATGCTTAACCTTTCACAGATGTCAGGATGTGTAGGACAACAAGCTGTTCGAGGTGAGAGAATTCATAGGGGTTATCAATATAGAACCCTACCACATTTCAAAAAAGGAGATCTTGGTGCAAGAGCAAAGGGATTTGTTGCATCTTGTTATAAAACAGGACTTAATCCAACAGAATATTTCTTTCATTCAATGGGTGGACGAGAAGGTTTAGTTGATACCGCAGTGCGTACTTCAAGATCAGGTTATATGCAGAGACGACTTATTAATGCACTTGAAGATGTTAAGGTGGAAAATGACAAAACTGTTAGACATTCTGGCGGCCAGATAATACAATTTATCTATGGTGAGGATGGAATAGATCCTGCTAGAAGCAGTGGTGGAAATGCTGTAGATGTAGACCGAATAATAACAGATATTAAAGAGGGGGTTTGATGGCTAAAAAACAAGTAAAAAACAAAACTAAAACTAAAAAGGTTATCTTAAAAGATTCTACTACAAAAAAAACAGTTAAAAAAGAAAAAAAGACTGAAAAACAAACAAAAATACCACCTAAAAAATCCCCACAAAAAAAGACTTTACCAAAAGAGAAAATAGAAAAGAAGGAAAAAAAGAAAAAGATTAAGGAAAAAACTATAATAAAACCTGAAAAAATAGAGGAAAAAGTAGTAGTTAAAAAAGTAATTAAACTCCCAAAACCAGTTGAAGAATCTCCTGAACACAAAAAAATTAGATCCGAGATTAATAAGATTCTTGATGGTAGATTTCTTCCTTTAGCAATACTTGATGATATTATTTCTAAGGTTTCACCAGAACAGAAACTTCAATCTAAATTAAAGGTTATAATTTCCAAATCTCTTGCAGAATATGATAAAAATATTGTTGATCCATCTGAAGCCTGTGGTATAGTTGGAGCTCAGAGTATCGGAGAACCTGGTACTCAGATGACAATGAGAACATTTCACTACGCTGGTGTTGCAGAGATTAATGTTACTTTAGGTTTGCCTCGACTAATCGAAATTGTAGATGCAAGATCAATTCCATCCACACCGATGATGAATATATATTTGATGGATGAGTTCAGACTAAATTCTGATCTTGCAAAAGAAGTAGCCAATCAGATAGAAATTACACGTTTGAATAGTATAGCAGATATTGAGACAGACCTAACAAATCTAGTAATTTATGTTAAGCCAAATATGAAAACAATGAAAAATAAAAATATATCAATTAAGGAACTAGGGGAGATCATTAAAAAAATTAGAGGAATAGATGCAAAAATTGATAAAGATAGCATAAAATTATCATTAGATGATCCTAGTTATAAAAAACTTTTAGATGTAAATGAAACACTTAAGGATTTAAAAGTAAAAGGAATAGATGGTATTAAGCGAATTATTATAAGAAATGAACCAAAGGAAGGATATGTTATTTATAGTGAAGGGAGCAACTTGGAAAAGGTCTTACAAGTAGAAGGTGTTGATCCATATAGAACAACAACCAATGATATACAGGCTGTTGGAAGAACCCTTGGGATAGAAGCTGCAAGAAACATGATCATACAAGAAGCTCATAATACTTTATCAGAGCAGGGTTTAAATGTTGATTTAAGACACATTATGCTTGTTTCAGATGTAATGACTGCGGATGGAACTATAAGGGCTATCGGCAGACATGGTGTAAGTAAAGAAAAGGAATCGGTACTTTCCCGTGCTGCTTTTGAAATAACTGTTTCTCATTTATTACAAGCCGCCAGAAGAGGTGAAACAGATAAACTTGGTGGTGTTGCAGAAAACATTATCGTCGGACAACCTGTAAACCTTGGAACTGGTGCAGTAGAACTCGTCATGAAAAGAAGTAAAAAGAAGGAATAAAAAAATGGTGGATATAGATAAGATTTTAAAAACTACAGTAAAGAAGGGATCGGTAAAGATTGGCACAAAGGAAACGAAAACATCCATTAATGATGGATCTGCTAAACTTGTTGTAATGGCTAAAAATTTTCCCTACTTTATAGAAATAGATAAACTTGCAAAAAAGAAAAAAATACCGGTCTATAACTATAATTCAAATGCAATTGATCTTGGCTATACCTGTGGAAAGGCTTTTTCAGTATCTGTTTTTGCAGTAATTGATGACGGTGGATCAAATATACTCAACCATATGAAAAAAAGGTAGTTACCTATGGCTGACATAATGCTCTCAAATGAAGAAATGCAGTACATAAATATGGCAAGTAATGTAACAAAAACCCATATTCTTGATTGTTTAAGTATTGAAGATAGAATCATATTTATTGTTAAAAAAGGACAACTTGGTGCAGCTATTGGTATTAAGGCAAAAAATTTAGAAAGACTGCGATCCCTTTTTAAAAAGACAATAAAATTTGTAGAATTTGATGGAGATAAAGAAAGATTTATTGTTAATCTCTTTAAACCGTACAAAATTAACAATGTAACATTAGAAGGAGATAATGATTCAACTGTTGTAAAGGTTGATGTTGATGTTAGTGATAAATCCAAAATTATAGGCAAAGGTGGAAGAAACATTGAAATAATCCGCAATCTTGCTCGCAGACATCACTCAATTAAGGATGTTCAGATTAAATAGTGTTACTTGCTTTTCAACATAATAGTTTTTAAACAGAGGCTATATTCAGGAGTGGGGAGTGTCTCTGAAATCAGAAAAAAATCCAGATTCACATTTTAATGTAGAATCTTTATTTGGCGGAAAAGACAGCGTTCTCAAAGTTGATGGTAAAAGCTACAAGATTGAGTTAAAAGGACTCCCTGAATGTAGTAATGCATGCCCTGCAGGAGTTAATGTAAAAGCTTATGTGAATCTCATAGCAAACAGAAGATATGAAGAGGCTGTCGATGTTATTAGGCAAAATAATCCATTTCCTGCAATTTGTGGAAGAGTTTGTACTAGACCCTGTGAAGATAGTTGTGAGCAGGGAATAGAAGGAGGTCCTGTCTCTGTTAGAGCTCTGAAAAGATACGCCACAGATTACGAGCTTGCTCGTAGATCTCTTGTTATGGAACCATGCGAAAGGATATACAAAGAGAAGATTGCAATAGTTGGAGCAGGGCCCGCTGGGCTTTCAGCAGCTGTAGATCTTGTACGAATAGGATATCCTATAACGGTGTTTGAAGCGCAAAATGATCCAGGAGGTATGCTTAGATATGCCATACCTTCATATCGCCTGCCTAAAAGAATACTAAAACGAGAAATTGATTGGATTAAAGACTTAGGAATTAAGATTGTTACAGGGGAGCAAATCGATGACCCTTCCACTTTACTAAAAAAGGGTTATTCTGCTGTTCTAATCGCTGGAGGGGCACCAAAGTCATTACCTCTTAACATCGAAGGAGAGGATGCAGATGGAATCATTGATCCTTTATTGTTTTTACAGAAATTAAATATTGATGACCCGCTGAAAGTTAAAGGAGAAATAGTGATTATTGGAGGAGGATCAACAGCGTTTGATGTTGCTAGATCTGCAATTCGCCTTGGAGCAAAAAAAGTCACATTGGCATATCGTCGTGGCGTAGAGGAGATGCCTGCTGAAAATGAAGAAATCGAAGATGCAAAAGAAGAAGGTTTAATCATTTTAACATTGGCAATCCCTAAGAGAATAATTGTAAAAAATGGAAAGACAACAGGTATAGAACTACTAAAGGCTAGGCTTGGAGAACCTGATGAATCAGGACGAAAAAGACCTGTGCCTATTGAAGGCAGTGAATTTGTATTGAAAGCTGATACTATCATTCCTGCTGTTGGAGCAAAACCAGATGTTGGACCAATTGGAAATGCCAAAATCACCAATAAAAGAGATAGAATAGAAATCAAAGAAAAAGGCTACACAAAATTAAGGGGCATCTTTGCTGCAGGTGATGTGGAGACAGGGCCATCCTCTATTGTAGAGGCTATTGGCCGTGGGCATGAAGCCGCAAAAGGCATTAATGAATATTTGAGAGGAAAAGACTCATCTTTAGATATAGTAAAAACAGTTCCTGTAGTTACTGAGACTCCAAAATATGATAAATCTATTCATTCACCTAAAAGATTAGAAAAAAAGGATAGAATCACATCATTTGATGAAGTAGAAAAATCATTTTTAGATTATGAGGCTGTAGAGGAAGCCTCAAGATGTTTTACGTGTGGGCCATGTTATCTTTGTAGTATTTGTCTTCCAAACTGTGAACATAAACAGTTAGCAGCTAAAATAGAAGATACTGTGTTTCTTCTGAAAGTACCATGTAATTTATCAGATATGGTATCAAAAAAAGGGCCATCTAACTTTAAGATAAAAACTGATAAAATAACAAAATCAATTAATCTTCAAAGTTTAACTGCTGAGGTTAACAAAGATCTGTGTATAAGCTGTGGTCGATGCGAAGAGGTCTGTGCTTATAGAGCAGTTAAAAATGTATTTATTAAGGGAGAAAGTCCATTTGCTGAAGTAAATCATGATTCCTGCGCAGCTTGTAGCGCTTGTGTATCTGTATGCCCCTCTGGCGCTATAACACAGGGGTATATGTCAGATGAGGATATATTATCTAGATTACTCAAGAAAAAAACACCATATAAAGGTGTTAAAGCCCTGATGAGTTACTGGAGTACTCCGTCACATTCTTTTGAAAGTTTTAATGGCGCAGTTGAGATAATGTCCGCTAGGAAACCGTCCCCCTCTTTCTTAATACGAGCTTTTGCACGTTTAGGTAAAGGACTTTTAGTAATTGGCCCTGATGAAAAAACTGGTTCACATTATTTACCATGGGAAGAACACCCTCAGTATATAGTTGAAAAAACACAAAATCTGCTAAAGTTAGTTGGCATATCTCCTGAGAGGATACAATATAGAGGTGTGCCTACTGGAACAAACCCATCCACTATTTTGAAAGAGTTTTCAAAATTCCTTGATAAAAATGCTTTAAAAGAGCTTAACACACCTTTTCCCAGATCAATTGAGTGCCCCATATGCGAAGCAATAATACTTCTGAGGATATTAGGAGCAAATCCAGATGAAAAACCTTCAGATATGTCTTATTCTCCATCATCTGTAAAATCTGGAGGAGTTGCCTTCTTTGAAGGATGCTTGCCAATGTTACATCTCATTGGGGAAACGCATAAACTATTTGACCTTGGTTCAACGCGTCTGGCGATACATAACCTCTTAGATAGAATAAACATCAAATATGGATCAATTGGAGGATTGTCTTGTCCTTCAAAAGGATTGTTAAAGACAAACATTGAGGGAATTAAAGGTATTGTTTCTAAGATAGCGGAAAATAATATCAAATCATTCAAAAAAGCTAATCCTAAGAAGTTAATCCTTGGGACACCTGAGTCATTCTCTACTTTTTCAAATGAAAAAAACTTCGGAAAAATAACTTCTCTCACAGAGGAATTGTTAATAGGGCTGAGAGATTCAAAGGATTTCGCCCCTATAAATAAAACAATAGCAGTCCACCACTCTTGTTTGATGGAAAAAGAACCTTTCTATGAATCAACAATAAAACTCCTAAAACTTATCCCAGGGATTAAAGTAATTAATATCGATGGAAAATGCGGCCATAATGGCTTTGAAAGCCTGAATGCAGACTCTAAAAAAAATGCATTAAATCTTATGAAAAAAGTGGAAGAGAAAGGTGCAGATATGATTTTATGCACTTCTCCTTACTGTGAATCTCATCTTCTTATGTGTCAAAGAGAGGGATCCTGGCGTTCAGTTAATATCAAGGTAACAGACGTCTATAAACTACTCATTTCTTCGTTAGAAGGAGGCGATATCTGATGGATAAAGCTAGAATCACTAAACATCCGATATTGCCTATTGATAAAACCTCGAAATCTATAACTTTCAGTTTCAATGGTAAAAATCTTAGTGGAAAGTCTGGAGAGATGATCTCCTCAGCCTTATTTGCTAACGGTATACACATATTTGGTCATCATGAGAAAGACAATTCACCACAGGGAATATTCTGCGCAAACGGCCAATGCGCACAATGCTTAGTTATTGCAGAGGGTGTTCCAGTAAAATCATGTATTACTCCTGCAAAAGAAGGCATGGATGTAAGGTCCGTGGAGGGGTTCCCCACTCTTTTAGAGG
>CAZHIY010000085.1:0-8467 GCA_964533085.1 uncultured Thermoplasmatales archaeon
TTGGAAAAACTTTTACGAAAAGAACTGTGCTTATCTTAAGCTATACAAATACGTTTATTGTAACAATTGTCACTAAATCATTTTGATTTAATAGATAAAAAAAGAAAAAAGGTAAAACATAGAGGTTTTAATAAATTTTAGTATACTGCTTTCTAAATTCTTCAAATTTATTTAAATTTCTTCCATTTTGGTTTTCTTTTTTCAAGAAAAGCCTTCATTCCTTCTTGGGCATCATAATCTAGACAGTTTTTTGATATTACTTCTATTGCATATTTATAGGCAGATTTCTCATCCATATCAACCTGGCTGTAGAATGCCTTCTTTCCAAGTTCCAGTGTATACCTACTGTACTTTGCAATCTCTGTTGCCCATTTTTCTGTTTCGATAGCGAGTTTATCAGGAGAAACGACCTTGTTTATAAGACCAAAACTTTCTGCTTCTTTTGCAGAGATAAATCTTCCAGTAAGTAGCATCTCAAGAGCTCTTCTTTGCCCTATAACTCTACTTAGAGGAACCATTGGGGTTGAACAGAATAGTCCTATCTTTACACCTGGTGTTGAAAATTTTGTTTTACTGTCGGCTATTGCTAGATCACATGCAGCAACAAGTTGACAACCGGCTGCCATTGCAATGCCATGAACCTGAGCAATTACAGGTTGAGGCATTTTATGAAGAGTCTGCATCATTTTTGAGCAGGTTGAAAAAATCTTTTTAAAATAAGAGAGATCATAATCTTCACCAACTAACTCTTTCATGTTATGTCCTGTACAAAATGCAGGACCATTTCCGCGTATCACTATTACTCTAACATCTTTGTCTTTTGCTAAATTGTTTAATTGTTTCTGCATCTCATTCATAAGTTCAAGAGATAGCGCATTTCGCTGTTTAGGAGAGTTTAATGTAATCCAGCTAATATTGTCTTTTTTTTCAAATAGTATAGGTTTCATTGAAATGTCTATTAAGATTTAGTACTTATATATTTAAGAGTTTTTTGGAGTTTTATTTTCGAGTATTTATCTTTTTAAATTAATTGAAAAAATAAAAAAAAGAGGGTTTGATAATTTGTCTTAAAGTATTTTTCTTACTAGCATCCTATCCATTGCATTATTTCCAGCGTTATCATAAGCAACAACCTTTAGGAAATGCAAATGTACAAATCTTATTCGGTCTCGTTTCCATATTAGACTGTATGGAGCTTCCGTATCATTTCCTAATGATTTTGTTCCTAGTGGTCCATAATAGAACTCTACTCTGTCGATTCCTGATTCATTGTCTGTTGCGTTAACTTCAACAGTTATTTTACCAATAATGAGAGTTAAACGAATGAATCTTGGAAATATGTACTTATCTCTGAAATATACTCCTTTTCCTGGATTTATTATTTCAACTGTTGGAGGTGTTGTATCCTCAGGTATTTCCTCATAAATCAACCGAAAACACATATCTGCTGGATTACCTAAGACTTCACCTGTGTTATGCCAATTGGTATCATTCAGAAAGTAAAAAGACTTGAAGACTGCTTCGTGCAATATTATAGAATCATAATGAAATCCCCAACCTGGGTATGGTAGTTCGTTTCCAACCGCCCATATTAAAATCCAGTATTTCTCACCTTTATTAAACATAACTTCTTCAGGTAGGGTAACATTTATCTCATAATATATAGACCATTCAGGTACTTCTTCAATAAATGTTTCTGTGTAGTTACCAACTTCAAATGTAAAGTTACCTGCATGTAAATTGCCTGGTTTACTACCTGTTCCATCATCTTCGTAGAATGCAATTTCCCAGGTCCAATGCGATGTATTGTATCCTGCTTCCCAATATCCACCGATCCAGTTTACCTCTTTGATTATACTTGCTTTTTCAAATAGGAAATCATCAGCAGGAAATGCATCGACTGGGGCAATTTCATCCCATTCGGCCCGCAACAATCCATCATAATCCATTTGGTTGTCCCAGACAAGTTCACCTATTGTGCCTCCTTGCCCATATCCTATGAGATCCTTTGTAATATTCTCAGATGTCATATTTTGTTGATTATTTTTAATAACTGCGCCTGTTGCAGTTGATAGGATCATAATCGATACAACTGCTAAAAAACCAGCCTTGATAATAATTCTTCCATTTTGCATTTCAATCCTCCCTCGCATATTTTTTTTAAAGTAGTAATATATTAATTTAATTTAAATGTTATGAATTTTTAATATAATAATTATTGATTATCTATAAAAAGGTATCTTTCAATCTCATTTTGCATTTTTATTTGGTTTTTTTTTAAAAAAAGCGTGGATTCTGAAGAATAAAATCTTATTGTTATGTTTATTTAAATTTTAAAATACATAGAGCTATTGCTATTGAAATCCAATAAGGATAAATCCAATAAGTTAAAGTGTATTATTTGCGGCAGTAAAAGGATTTATGCAGGATTTGATAAGAACAATTGTTTTTGTAAGGAGGATTATCTTGAATATTTAAAGTCTCTTCATCTTTAATGGCAGTTGATTTGGATAAAAAAAATTTATGTATCTCATTTAAATTGGTAGCATAGGATTTCGAAAATTAAAAATTATATTACTCTAAATAAAGACATCATTTTTTCTATTACAGGGAATCGTTCAAATAACCTGTACACAAACGGATTGTAAATTTCTTTATTTCTGGGTATTTCCACATCTAGTTCTCCCCAGTCACCTATAAAATCATAGATATCCTTTGCTCTGGCACTGATTTTGAATATTCCCTGGTTTTCCCATGAATGATCTCTTGTTATTACTGTATTTGACTTATGAGGACCATCCCATGGATCAATTTGTCCATCTCCCCAGTCTATTTCATAAGATACATTATCTCCATTAGGATCATCTGATACAAATGTATAAGAATAGGTTTTACCAGGCTTTCCACTTGTAGGACCATTAATTCTTGGTTTATTTGGAGGACCATTACAAATAGTTGAAAAACACCAAATAGGTCCAGAAGTTGATGCACCTTGCTCATCCCACGCAACAATCTGCCAATAATATAACTCACAATATTGTAAATCATACAAATCATAGGTTGTTTCACTTTGATTAGCTGAAATTAATGAAGGTGGTGAAGTTGTTCCAAAATATATATCATATGTTAAATTTTCACCTTCAGGATCACTACTGGACCAAGTTAAATTCGTGTCTATTGGTACATCTGTTGAACCATCTAATGGATTTATACAGACAGGTTGGTTTGGTGGTAGATTCTCCATCTCCTCAGAACCAATACTGAAAAAATCAGATGGATTATTCATAGTATTATAAGATGTATTAATCCACGCATCACTTCTAACAATTTTAGACCATCTTACCTCATCAATAATGGCATCTGAATATTTAGCGCTAGGATTTGATCTTTGTCTACCTAGATCATCTGTTATATGAGTATTTGCTATAAAATTTCCATTATTATTATTTTGTATATCTGCTACTTCAATACCATTAATAAATGGATCAATATCATTTACACCTCCTAAATTCCATGTAGAAGATAAATAAACCCATTGACCAACTTCAGAATAATCATCAATAGTATGACTTCTTGTTAATTTGCCTGAACCCTGAAATGCACAATTAACAAAAATTCCCTCTAAATCTAGATTAATATAATAAGATAAATAATCAGTTGAACTTAGCGAGTTATATTTACATGATAAGTATACATCCTTTGTCTCTGGTTTTATCCAAGCCTCCCAAGTCATTGTAGTCAATGTACTATCAGCAGGTTGCAACATATCACCAAAATCAATAAAATCTTGTTCACTTCGTTCAAAATCCCTCGCTACTCCAATTTTCCCAGATACCTTACTTGTACCATGATCATTACCATCATCAGAACCAACACTATCAATAAGATCATCCCCAAGATGCCAAACATGAATAAAGTCACTATCCCAAACATTAACTAGGTTTTGATGACTACTACAATTTGGATTACCATAATAAATGTACAAAACTGTGTCAACATTTGAAGAAAGGCTTGTAATATTCACCCAAGAAACCAGATTTCCATTTGAGTTTTCATAATATTCGATTTCATGACTATAAATAATAGAGTTATCATCAGAAACAAAAACAAAATCATCACCATCATATTGTGCATGATCAATAAAATCAGATGAAATAATTGATATAAGAACTGGGAAGTTATAAAGATCTTCTGTTACCATACTATGGTTTATTGTTATTTGTTTACGATATTCCCAGTCTTCATCCCACCAATTATTTCTATCTAAAATTTCATAACTTATATTAATTGACACAGTTTTATTTTTCAAAATACGATTTTTTACAATGTTTCCAGTTGTTATTGTAATACTAGAACCTACAAACAATATTATTATTCCTAAAACCAATCCTTTTCTAAATACCCCTCTTTTCATGCTCACTTTTCCTCCCAAAAGAACAAAATTTAAAATTCTAATATAATATTTTGATATAAATCTAACTGTATCAATCTGTTAGATCCCCCTTCCACGCTATAAATAGCGTGATTTTCCCCCAGCGGGGAAAGAAAACGCCCATCGGCGTTTTAAGTATTAACCTCCATGCAATTCATCCCACAAACGAAAGTTTGGGGATTTCTCGCGTGGATATTTTAATAAATGATTTATAATCCCGTGGCATATTTTACACTCTTTAAAATATTTGTTTTTAACTCAATTTTCAATGCTTCTTTAATTACAAGATCCACATTACAATCAAAAAGTTCTTCTAAATAAAACTTCAAATCCATATAGTTATCAAATGTTTTTTTTCCTTTTTTAAACTCAACAAGTAAATCAATATCGCTTTTAGGTTTTTGTTTATTTGATATATAAGAACCAAACAAGCCTATACGTTTTACCCCAAATTTTTTTATATCTTGATTATTTTCGTTTATTGTTTTTATTATCTTGTGAGAGTTTAACATTCTAAGATTCACCTTGTTCTTATTAACATTTCATTGTATTATATGTAATGCACATATATGAAATTGACGTTATATCTAATGTGGAAACAATCTTTTAAATTTATTTTATTTTAATTATCCTTTGGCATCCAATTATAATCTCCACCATTATAATCTACCCATCCAACATATCCTGAATCTGAATTAAGACTTCCATATTCAAGATTAAAAAATCCTTCGTATCCCCAGTCAGTTCCCCAAGAGTTTTTACAAACCCAGTATCCTTCATTTTCAATGTTTAAATCATCCTTCCATCCAACGATTATTATCCAATGGTTTGAATATCGAAAGGGAAGTTCTGGTAGTTCTAGCGAGTAATAATCATTGGGATTTCTATGTATCTTTCCCCATAGTCCAAGTAGTCCATTTGAAAATCTTGACCATCCTGGGGCAATTATGGGAAGTACCAAGGGTCCATTTTCAAATAATTTATTTTTAATAAATTCACTTGTTGCATTTGAGATAACAATAAATTCTGAACTTGGAACAAAATAATCTTGCCAATCTGAGGATTTTTCTGAGCATGGAATAATAAACCTTGCTTTGTATGGAAAACTTGACTCAAATGTTGTACCATTTATCTTTTCATAAAAATATTTTATCGAACGCAGGTTCTTCATATAAACACACGACATTAGGTATTGTTCTGATAGATCTGGATTAAAATCTGAGAATCCCTCTCTTATTTTTATCACACTTTCAAGGGCACCTATTATTCCAAAAAATATACATGAAGAGCATCTCATCTGGTCCTTTGCTGGTGTTGTGAAGTCTGTTCCATTTATATCCCTCCAACTAAAGTATTCTGGTAAAGATTTTGTTGTAGCATTTGAATTATTGTCTGTTGTATCTATTGATGAGACAATAGAGCAACTATTGATTAAAAAAATGATTGCTGAAAGTACTGCAAATAGTTTTTTTATGGTTCTACCTCCCTGTAATTACTGCATTTATCAAATAAGGTTCTACCTTATAACTGTATTTCTTGGTAAAAAAATCCTTAGATTGTCGGATTTACCAATGGATATTCATCCTGGTTATCCCCATCAGGGATATTGTAGGGGATGCTCCATTGATTACCTATCTTTGTTGCATTTGGATAGTTTGCGATATAGTCATCCCAGTAATTTCCAACTTTTCCATTATCCCAGGAGTTGTAGAATCCATCGGATGCATGTTTTTCGTTATCAATACATGTATTTTTATAAATTCTATTAAAGGATGATCCACAGCAGGAATAAAGTCCCAGCTCATTTCTTTCAAGTCTGTTTAAGTAGATCTCATTGTAGCTGACACCTTTGAAGCGGATTCCGTATTTATTTTCTGTACATACATTTCTTGTTACAATGTTACCGTCTGAGTTTATATTTATATAAATTCCATAAATTGTGTTTGAGTGAACATAATTTCCGATTACAGTGTTATTTATACAATAATAAAGGTTTATTCCTTCAACATTATCGATTACATCATTATTATAAATAATATTTCTTTCAGAATTTGCACGTAGATAGATTCCGTATGAGCAATTTGAAACCTCATTTGTTGAAATATTTATATTTGTGTATGTATGTCCGTTATTTACTTCGTCTTTTAGATAAATGCCGTATTCAAATCTAGTAATGGTGTTTCTAATAATCTTGTCTCCTGATGAATTTATAAAAATTCCAATTATATCATCCCAAAATTCATTATTTCTTATGGTTAATCCTTGTATTGTGCAATTATCTGCAGATATAAAGATTACAGAGTTCATATTTTCAGATACATTTCTTGGGTTTATTGTTGCACCCTCAATTCCTTTCAATTTAACAGACTTATTAACAAACAGATATTCAAAATAATTACCGGGGGAAACCTCAATGGTATCACCATCAGATGCATTGTTAATCGCCTTTTGAATACTAATAAACTCTTTTCCTCCCGCTGCATCTACATAAAGTATCATTCCTTTTGGTTTTTCTGTAGGTTCATCCAAGCATCCAGTAAATGAAACTACTAGAAGTATTATTACAACGGTTAAGGCAAATATCTGCTTCTTCATATCAATCACTTAAGAGGCCTAATTGTTAACCTATTAAAAAGCTTAACCTAATAATTAATAACATTTTACAAATCATAATGAAACGTAGGGTCACCAACAATTATCGTATCACCAAGATATGTGTCTCCAATCATTGACTCTGCAACAGTTTTTCCGTTTAATAAATCTGGTATTGCATTTTCTATAAAGCTTACTTTAAATGATAGTCCATTTTGAGATAGTAATCCAAGGGCCATTACCTTAACATGTTTGCTCGTAAAGATTTTTTCTCCATACCAAGTTGATGATATGCTAGATGTGAGCGTGTTTGTGTCTGGTTGGTTTGTAAACCATCCACCAACATAACATCCATCTGCTCCAAAAAATGGAGTATCTAACGTGTCTACGAAATCAGCAGTAAACCATCCGTCTTTACCTGCTGCAATATCTGTTCCTGAAGGATTTGAATGACCATGTACGAAGTACATTGAGTAGGCTGAATTTTTTGATTCTTTTATTTCTAGGTTTGTTGGATCTTGTTTGTAGGATAAATTTCCATATTTACTTATTTCATTGTATATGTCCTTTGAATTTGTGTTTAGTTCTGAGCTTTCATAAACTAGTATTTCTTTATCAAGAGCATTATTTCTTTGATTGCTGAATTTATTGAAAGCATTGATAATTTGTGTTTTCTTTGTTTTAAAATCTTGGTCACTTGTTGGATATATTAGAGATATGCAAATATCTATTTTGTAAGGTTTGCAGACTATTCCATGTGTTGATAATTCGTATGAATCTTCTCCACCGATTGTTTGCCATGGAACTGTACTTGGTTTTTTCATATATCCATTATTTCCTCCAAGTGCAGTATCTGTATCTTCTCCAACCATTATGCATGTCTTGATATTGTATTTTTGATAATGGTCTTCTATTAGCGTGTCTATCTTTTTGTAATCGTTTTGTTCTTGGGTTAATTGTATAATTTTTGTGTTCCAATTAATATATGACATTACTTCTGTTGCATAGTTGCTGATTGCAGCTTTTATTTCTTCATCATTTGCATATTGAGGTGATATAAAAACAAGCATATCTGGGTTTTTGAAGATATTTGTTGAGAGGGGGAATGTAGGATTATTAATTGTTGAAAATTTTTGACTTGCATCAAGTGTGCATATTCCTAAAAATAAAATTGTTACGAAAAGAGAAAGTGCGATTTGGATTACTCGTTTGTTCATCTATCCACCCACATCTTTGATGTTATACTCTTAGTTTTTTGTTATTTATTATTATCTATGTTATACTTTCTCAAATATTATATAAATACTTATTGGGTAAAAATGTCAAAATGAAAGTGTATCATTACTCCTTAAAAATAAATAAAAAATTGAAATTTTAAATAAAATAAAAGGTAATGTCCTTATTTATAGCGCATAATGATACATTAAAAAATCATCCCATGTC
>CAZHIY010000086.1:0-8413 GCA_964533085.1 uncultured Thermoplasmatales archaeon
TCTACCCGTGCAGCAAGGTCTAATGCTTGCGGTATTTCAACTTCAAATTCAGGATCCAAACCTTTCTTTCTGGCCTCATTTGCAATAGAGTAACACAAGTCAATATCTTCTTGCAAACTGCTAAAATACTCATGCATATCTGAGCTAACTGCTATATTTTTGGATAGATCCCCACCCATGATCGAACGCTCAAAAAAGCTAACAGAATTCTAATGCAAAATTGGGCTTTAAAACTTTTTACTGAAATCCATCATCGTAACATTTCCAGTTTTAAGATTGACTATTGGTAGCTTTCCAGAGTCAGGAATAAAATTTAACATTTTTTGATAAGATGTTTGAGTTTGCCAACTTGAGGCATTTATCAGTGTTACCCCTCGATAATCACTAATCTGAGCTAAATGAACATGTCCTGTGACAAAGATATCTGGTATTCTATTGATAACCATATAATCTAAATGTTCAGGGGCAAGAGGAGTATACCCCCCATAGGTTGGAGCAAGATGATGCTTTTTTAGCATGACTTTCATAATCTCAACAGGTTCGTTATATTTTAAATGTTGAATGTTTGTAGCATAATCAAGAAGACTTTGACCATGGTAGGATAATACCTCAACACCATGAAGAGAAAAATAACAGGGGTTTCCTACAAATTCAATACCCATCCCAGAAAATAAATCTTGGATTTCTTTTTCAAATGTTGGTTGAGGTTCAGCAGGACGAACTGCATCATGATTGCCAGGTTGCATAATCATCGAAATATGTTCAGGAATAAGACTAAGTTGTTCAGCCAATGCCTCATACTGACGATAAACGTCAACAATTGATAGTTCCTTGTCTTGTTGAGGATAAATTCCAATTCCATCTACGACATCGCCTGGAATTACTATGTATTTTATTTTTCCAGCTACATCCTTTTGTCTTGAATTACCCATTTCACCATTTATCCATCTTAAAAAGGCCTGCCATTCATCTTCCATGAACTGTTTACTACCAATGTGTATATCAGATAGAAAAGCAGCATACAATGGAACCTCTGCTTTATGCCTCTCATTTTGAATACTAATATCAGGATAAACTACACTGCTAATTACAATCAAATCACCATTTTTACTTAGCTGTCCTCTAATCCCTATTACCTCATCAAGAACAATCTCATTTGCCATGTTTAATATTTCACGGTTGTTTTTCAATGCTATACAAGTAGCTATATCTGTTTCGTCCTCTAGCTCAATAAGTCTATGACCGTTTGAGGTAGTTCTAACATCTTTTACAATTCCTACAATTTGAACATCTTTTATCCCGCTCTTATTCACTCTGTTAATTGGAATAGCATTTGCCAGTTCCCGTCTCTGATTCCTTAAAATTTTTCGTAAAGCACTATACCTATCTACGAATAGTTTAGTAAAATCACTAGTTGTCCCCTCACATGTACTATTTCCTGTTACATCTTTTATTATACTTATCTCAGAATCATACTCTCTTGCTTGTGGTTTCCATCCTTTTACTCTCTTTATATCTATAACTTGTGGAATAGATTCCTCAATCTTTTCTTCTGGTAATTTTATTTGATCATCTTTATCAGGATCATCATATTCAAAATCGTTTTCCTCTGATATGATAGACTTTATTTCACCACTAAATATCTCAGAGTACATCTTAGACTGAATTTCTTTTACTTCTTGTAATTTAATTGATACCGTTGGTATACTTCCAACCTGGGATATGTTTTCTATTTGTTTAACTTGATTCAATGTCAAAACAAGAGGAAATTCTTGTAAATTATTTGTAATAAAATTAGTAAATTCTTTAGGATTTTCTTTAGATAAGATATAATTTAATGTATCTGGTTGAACAAAAGTACCATGCTCTGAGAATGATTTTATTATTGAGTTCATTTATAATATCCCATCAAAAACAATTCCAATTAGCCATATATAAAAACATGGTTTTTAGTATTGCGGTTAAAAAAATAATATTTCCAATAATAAAAAAATATCAAATATATAAATTTTTCTATAAATTTAGTCGTTTTTCAACGTAAAATCAGGATTCTTACAAAGAGTAATATTAGTACCAAAATTCATAAAATATTATCAATATTTTTGGAAAGAAATATAAAAGATGACAAACATTAAAAAACACAGGAAAAGGAAAAAACCACATGATAAGCATAAGAATCTACCAAAAAGGAAATGACCTACTACTAGGGGCATGCGATGAAAACCTATTAGGAAAAAAATTCGAAGATGGAAAATTCCAGATAGAGATAAAAAGAGAATTCTATGATGGTGAAAGAATAACTCCTCAAGCTCTAAAGAAACTATTAGGAGATGCAACTATTGCAAATCTTGTAGGCAAAGATACAATCAGATGTGCAATAGAAGCAGGATATGTAGATCCAGAGTGTATTATAAAAATTAAGGGTATACCACACGCTCAAATGGTTAGGATGTTCCAATAGATTTTTTAATTTCATTAATTTTATCAATCATATTTTCAAAATGACTGCCTTTCCAATATATCTTATTACAATTTTTACAATACCAAAATTTCTCGTTGTTATCATAGACTTTTTTTGGTATTTTTCCTTTGACTTTATCTTTTTTAATTTCATCTAATGAACTATTACATAAAATGCATCTAGATAGGACTTTTCTTGAATCAATTTCTCTACTAGAAATTACTTTTTTAATTTGGTCATCGATGTCTGTTGTTTTTATTTCAATTGTTACTACATTTTCTCTTCTTGCCCTTTGTATAAGAGTTTTATCTCTAGAAATTAGAATACGATTTTCTTTACTACAAATATCAATTAGTTCTGTATCATCAATAACCCTATTTGTATAAAAAGTATCAAAACCATATATACGCATCCACTTTGCAAGAGTACCAAGCATTTGGTCACATAAAAATTTCATTTTATCATTTTGTAATGAAAAAGAACACCCGGTCCTAATCTACTTACTTTGACAATCTCAAGATATATTAACTCATCAATACTCTTTATTCCTTCTCCATTTGACATAGTTGGAGTTTTAGTTCCACCAATTATTATCGGAGCCATATAGACATATAAATCGTCAACTAACCTTTTATTTAAAAAATTCCAAATGACAGTACTACCACCTTCAACCATTAATGTTCTTATTTTGAGATTATAAAGTAATTCTAACAAACTTCCCAAATCAATTTGACCCTCCTCATTATTCCTACTTTGGATTAATTCAACATTTTCATTGAATTTCTTACTACATTTTTTTGAAGTAATTATCAATGTTTTTGCCATATCATTTACTGCAAGAGCATTTACAGGAGTTCTACAGTTAGAATCTAAAATAACTCTGATAGGATGATTTGGATTATTCACATATTTTTCTTTAACAGTAAGTTTTGGATTATCAGATAAAATAGTTTCGATCCCAACAAGAACAGCATCAGATTTATGTCTCAATTTGTACATTCTTTCAATATCCTCATCACAAGATATTCTTAACTGCTTTCTTGTTGGTAAAGCAATCTTTCCATCAGCAGACATTGCACAATTAATAATTATGTGTGGCCTTTTCATAAATCTCACTTAGGATAAAGAGGACAATCCTTTTTGTTCTCGGGACAAATACCTTTACTTTTACATGCAGGTCCTGCATTTTTAAAAATTGTATGAGCTACTTGTTTTACTTCTTTTAACATCTTATTTGCTAATTGTCTAATCTCCCATTGTGCATGTTGACAACATCTCAGTTCAAAAAAATTGAGCAAAGATCTAGCGTTCATAGTTACAATAATATTTGTACATGCAGAATTTGGCAGAATGTATCTACTATCCTCTGTTGGGATACCTAAATTTAGTAGTTTATTATACTCCTTCCAGATATTTTTCATTGTTTTATCGTATGCTTTTTTCATTTCCTTGTTTTTAGCAATTTTTGGTGGGGTAACATAATTTGGCTCATTTAAATTCACGTATCGCTGACTCTGCTGAGCATAACTAGCTATACGATGTCTTACAAGTTGGTGAGTAAGAGATCTACTGACATCACTTATCGCAAAACTAAAACTAGTATGTTCTATCACACTGGTATGGCCAAGATTCATGACATGTTCAAGTATTTCCTTTAATTCTTTATCTGAACTTTTATCCAAATCTTCAGGTTTAGTTTTACTATGTGTAAGTTTAGCTGCCATAGCTGGTAATTTTTCAGGATTAGGGGAAAAACCTATCAGTTTTACATTCATTAATGACTCCCATCATCCGATATAATATGTGTTTTTATTATTTTTGAGATAAGTAAGCTAATAAAAACTATTTAATTCTTTAATTAAACCATAATCTTTTAAAAAGGATTAGAATTACAGTGAGACATATACGGGCATGTAAGGGAGGAAAAATATGCTAGCATTTGTTGTGACAACTATTCTCAGTTTTATAATATATCTTATATTAACAACAGGTAGTGGAACTGATATAGTAATATTGAATAAAGATTTTTTAAGCTGGAGCTTTGCAGAAATAATAATTGGAAGTATACTCTCTGTAATTGTTGGAATTATTGCAAGAAAGATTTTTATGAAAAAGAGTTTCAGAATGGCAAATCCAATTAGATGGTTTAGGTTTATTGCTTATATTATCGGCCCTTTTTTCGTTGGTATGGCAAAAGCAAATATTGATGTTGCATATCGAGTGATAACTGGAAAAATAAATCCGGGCATCGTAAAAATATCTCCTAATCTAAAAACAGACCTTGGAATCACAATGCTTGCAAATTCTATAACGCTAACACCTGGAACCTTAAGTGTTGATATAGATGAGGATAAAAATGATCTATATATCCATTGGATAAACGTTAAAAAGGAAGCACTTAAGAAAAAACCTGTTGATTGTAAATATATTTGTGGGGACTTTCCCAAATGGATCAGGAGGATTGCAGAATGATCGTCGAGCCAATATTTCTGACTGTTTTAGGATTACTCATATTTTCTATAGCATTATGCATAATACGAGTTTTCAAAGGGCCGACTGCTCCTGATAGAGTTGTTGGTTTAGATACAATCAATACGCTTGTTATCGTTGGCATGATTGTATTTGGAATTGCTACAATTTCAGTAATTTACATTGATGTTGCTATTGTATACGCTTTACTATCTTATATCTCAACACTTTTTATTGCAAAATATTTAGAAGGAGGGGAGTTCTAGATGCTATCTGAAATCGTTGACATTATTGTTTATATCCTACTTGCTATTGGAGTTTTTTTTAATCTTTTAGCGGGATTAGGATTACTTCGTTTCCCTGATGTTTATACTAGACTTCACGCAGGAACAAAATGTACTACAT
Source organism: uncultured Thermoplasmatales archaeon (assembly GCA_964533085.1). Taxonomy (GTDB): domain Archaea; phylum Thermoplasmatota; class E2; order DHVEG-1; family DHVEG-1; genus SG8-52-3. The sequence continues at coordinate 5,336 of CAZHIY010000086.1, forward strand.
TTGGTGCGATTTTCATTTGTGGCTCAGTAATACTATTAGGTTTGAAAATGTGGTTTCAGGGGAGTTCAGATGGCTCAGTTTTAGCAATTCATACTGCAGGAGCATTGATTGCGATTCTAATTACTAATCCAACAGGTGCTCATGCGATAGCTCGAGCTGCCCATCGTAGTGGAGTAAAGCCCGTTGGAGCTGTTGTAGATGATCTAGAAGGAAAACCAGCAAGAAAAAGTGCACCTATGAAAAAGGGGGCTGATAAATAATGGTAGTAGATACAATGATAAACATTATTCATATAGTTGTACCAATTTTAATTGTTGTGGCTTCTTTCTATGCCATTTATCTGAAGGATCTTATTGCAGCTGCTATTGCAGTATCAGCAATGAGTCTTTTGTTATCATTAGAGTTTTACATTTTACAGGCACCTGACGTAGCGATAGCCGAGGCAGGTGTAGGAGCCTGTCTTACTACTGCGATTCTAATTATCTCTATTAGAGCTACTAAAAGAGAGGAGGAAGTCTAATGTCAAGAAGAAATTTTGCAGCCGTAATATTCTTTTCAATAGTTGCAGTATTTCTTGTTTTTAGTGCTCTTATGATGCATCCATTTGGAGAATTTGATGAAGAGCATTACCCTGAAATGGATCAATATATAATAGATAATACTCAAAATGAAACTGGAGCTGATAATGGAGTAACAGGAGTAGTATTTGATTATAGAGGTTTTGATACACTTGGTGAAGCAACTGTACTGTTTACTGCTGTTGCGGGTGTTATAATTCTGTTCAGGAGGTTGAAGAAATGAGTGGGATGTCAAGGATTGTTAAAACAATTACAAATATTGCATTCCCTTTTGTCATGATATATGGACTTTACGTTATTGCTCATGGGCATTTAACCCCTGGTGGTGGTTTTCAAGGCGGTGCTGTTGTTGCTTCTGGTTTAGCAATGATTCTTGTTGCATATGGATCAATATGGGTGGTGGGTAAAGTAAAAGAAAAACATCTCTCAGTACTTGAAAGTCTTGGGGCAATTGGTTTCATTGGTCTTGGATTTCTTGGGATATTACTAGTTTATATTTACTCAAGTTTTAAAGGTAATTTCTTCAGTAATTTTCTAATTGGTCAAGATACAATTCCAATTTTTAATGAGATTGGAAAAGGTCTTGCTAATATCAATACAGCAGGAGTTATTCCTCTTATGAATTTTGCAGTAGGTCTGAAGGTAATTGCAGGATTGTTTGTAATTGTACTAGTTATGGCATATGCAACCAGAATAAAGGAGGATAAATGAAATGATTTACAACATTCCTTATATTGCAGTAGTAGCATTGATACTAATAGGGCTTTATGCTGTGGTATTCAAGAGAAATCTTATCAAAATAGTCATTGGGATTTTACTTATTGAAAATGGTGTAAACCTTTTTTTAATCACCCTTGCCTTTAGACAGGATAGCATAGCTCCTATTTACCGTGGGACGGGTAGTAGATTGATGTCTCTACCAGTTCCTCATGCTTTGACACTAACAAGTATTGTAATTGGAGTTGCGGTCCTTGCTTTAATGTTATCCCTTATTATTCACATATATAGACATTATGGAACAATGGATGCTAGAAAAATAGGGAGGGAAGAAGAATGAACTTAATAAATGATATAATACACCACTCTCCAGCACTGATTGTTGCTATACCTCTTCTTGGTGCTTTTCTAACGCCACTAATAAGTAAAATCAACGATAGATTAAGAAATATATTTGTTATATTCATAGTCCTATTCACAAGTGCAATAGTTTTACTACTTGCTAATGATATTTACTCAGTATCCAGTAAAATTAACACTTATGTTTTTGGTGGAACAACAGCAATAACAGAAGGCGGTTTTGCGGTTAGAATCCTATTTGAAGTTGATGGATTGAATATCTTTATGGCAATAATTACTTCGATTTTAGCGATAGTAGGTGTAATTTATTCTTGGTCATTTATGAAAGAAAACACTGGACTTGACAAGTACTATACACTTTATCTTTTAATGATTGCAGGTATGTTTGGTATGATTCTTACAGGTGATATGTTCAACTTCTTTGTATTCCTAGAGATAACATCAATTGCATCCTGTGCTCTTATTGCATTTTGGACAAGCAAAGGAAAAGCTGTAGATGCAGGATTTAAGTATATAGTAATTAGTGCAATAGGTGCTCTCTTTATTTTGTTTGCAATTGCTATACTGTATGGCCAATATAATGCTTTAAATATGGCAGTTCTAGCAAGTAATATCCAGTTCTCATTCTTGGATAAAATCGCACTCGTTATACTCATTTCAGGTCTAGCAATGAAAGCAGGAATTGTTCCTATGCATATGTGGCTTCCAGATGCATATGGGCGAGCTCCAGCCTCAGTTACCTTAATTTTAGTTGGTGTTACTCAAGCAAGCTTATATGGTGCATTAAGAATGATTTTTACTGTCTATGGGGGAAAATTAACAACCACAATTAACCAAATTGGAGATGTTAATATTGATTTAAATCTTCTTTTAGGTATATTCATAGTAGGGCTAGCACTACTCACTATATTTATAGGCGTGCTAATGGCATTGAAAGAAAATAATTTCAAAAGGATGATAGCATTTGCAGCAGTGGCAGAGATCGGATATATGATTCTTGCAATAGGTGCAGCACTCACAACTGTTTTTTCAGCAACTGATCCTGGAACTGGAATCATGGCATTAAAAGGAGGAATTTTTCACATATTAAACGATGCATTGGATGTTGGACTTCTGTTTCTTGTAGCTGGTGCTATATACTATGCAACTAAAGAAACCTCGTTAAATCGGTTAGGTGGACTTGCAAGAAATATGAAATATACAACAATATTTTTCCTGATAGGTCTCCTTGCCGTTTCAGGTATGCCGCCAATGAATGGTTTTGCTTCTAAATTGATAATTTATGAATCAACTTATCAAGTGAACCCTATCTTATCGATAGTTGCTATTTTGTGTAGTATTTTACTTCTTGCAGTTTTTGTGAAAGTATTTCACTCAGCATTTCTTGGGCCAAAATTACCTAAATTTGATAATGTAAAAGAAG
>CAZHIY010000087.1:0-8405 GCA_964533085.1 uncultured Thermoplasmatales archaeon
TAGCCTAAAATGGGGTCATAAATTCAGAATGAATTTTGACGCCATGTTTTTAAAAATGAAATCAGATTTAAACAAATGTTAAGTAAATATTTGATTAATAATATATATATTTTTTTGGAAAAACTTTTAATTAAAAATAAGATACATAATATCATACTTAGGGAAGGAAAGAAAGAGATGAAAGCAAAAATATTTGGTATTTTAGTATGTATAATGCTGATGACAGCCTTTTTAACAACTGCCCAAGATGTAAAAAACTTACCAGTTGAACAAAAATCAGACGAAAATATACCAATCTCATTTAATCAAGTCGAGGCCCCTATTTGGGAGGAGGGTTACAGCTGGACATATAAGATTTATAGATTTAATATTGATTTTATAGACCAAGATATACGTTTATATACGGATTTAAAAATTGATAATTTATATCTTGAAGTTATAAAGGTTACTGAAGATTCCTACGAATTAGAATTTGAAGGGAAAACTATCGGATCATTTTGGATTGCTTTTGATCTTGGTGATGGCCCGATAAATATCTCAGTTGAATTAATAAGTACAACAATTGCAGGAACTATGCTTTTAAACAAAACTGATCTAAGAATAAAACAAATTCATCCTAAAATATATGGCACCATAGATGTGAAGATTGAGGAGCAACCTTATATCAATTTTCCATTTAATCTTCATAAGGAAATCATTGGAACAATTGATTTAGAGATAGTTATGGAAAATCCTTATCCACCTATAATTAAATTCCCATTTGAGATAGGTGAATATTGGGGACTTCCTGCTACAAATTTTACATTTGACGGTATAATCGAATCTCCACTTCTAGATTCAATCGATGGATTTAACAGAATAATAAACCCCATATTAAAGATAATAAATGATACTATCAGTGGACCTAAGATTTCGATGTTGCTAGAGTTTTCAAATATACTGCTAGATATTCTTCCTATAATCAATATTTCTTATATCTTAAGTGAGTATTTGGGTATGATTAATGTAGTTGAAATTCCAGCGGTACCACAGATAATTTGTTGTTTGGGTAAGGATATAGTAACAGTTCCTGCGGGAACATTTGAGTGTTACAATATTTCTTTAGGGGGGACTAATATAGCAAATATATATTATAATGATACAGAAGTAAAAAACATAGTTAAGGTCATAGGAAATTTCCAAGATGTTATTCCTTCGATAGGTAACATTCTTGCAGAACTTATAGCTTATAATACATAATGCCTAAAAGTATAGTTTAAAATTTACGTCATAATTACTAAAGGATAATGCACCATAGGATTAGTTATCCTATTTATTGGAACAAGTGTTATCCCCTTTGTTAGTACCATTAAATCTGAAAAGAATCTATCAAATGAAAATACTAAAATTAAAATTTTTAGATATAGAACCTGCAGAAAAACCTAAAAAAAGTCAAAAAGAAGAAAATATATCAATTATAATGTTACGCCCAAAATTTTAATTAAAGGAGTAGATTTTGAAAAATAAAATAGTATTCATTCTAATAATCGTTTTATTTTTACTTCCCAGCATTCCTCAGATAGATGCAGCAAAAAATCAAATAATTGAATATACTGAATCTAAACTAAAAATTAAGGATAATCTTAACAAAAATGCAATAATTTCAAATAAACAAAAATCCACTCCATTTTCAAAGTTACCAACGTTATCTCTTGTGGTTTCAGCTGGTGAGGGACGCGGATATTTTTTCCCACCTAGACCAGTTATAAAAAGATTCTTTTGCCAGGCTGCAATAATATTTTATACAAATATCTTCAGCTTAACGTTGATAAATAATCATTATCACAGGGGAGTTCATATACTAATTTTCATTGGAATTGCCCGAGTATGGATCAATGATTATTTTTTAATAAAAGATGATATAGCCTTAATGGGAACAGGTATTGCAATAGCAATTTTTTAGAAATATTAGTTTAGGAAAAATTCAATAAATATTTCTTTTACTAAATCTTGTAGCTATTAAGTTTATTAGATATTTCTTTTGTTGAAATTCCAAATCCGATTTCAAATAATCGTGACTCATAGGTCCATAATTTACAGGATTTCAATAAACATAATGCAATAAAATCCTCATCCTTTTCATGTCTCTTTAACAATTGTTTTGCCCCTGGTAGATATTTTTTATATTCTTTTAATTCAACAAATGTAATTCTATTAAAGATTAGAAAATTCAATACTCTGAAATCTTTTTTAGATAAATTGGATTTTGATAATATTTCAAATTCATTTTTACAAAATTCTGCCCATAGTCTTTGAGGTGCATATATTTTTAGATCAGAATTAAACACTATTTTTATTATATCTCCACCAGAAATTAACATCCTAAATAGTACATTGGAATCAATTACTAATTCCGCTTATATCAGACCTTTTCTCTTTAGGTTCTTATGCATAGATAATTTCACTTTCTCGGCCAATTCTTCAGCATCTTTCTCTGTAAATTTGGATTTGGTAATTATTGCTCTAAATTTTTGTAACGCTTCCTCTTCATTTAATTTCTTTAATAATTCTTCTCTTGCTATTTCAGACCAATTAATCCAGGATAGTTTGTTTATTATAGCCTTAAACTCATTTGTAATTTTCAATGTTATACTTACCATCTAAAATTCACCTTTCTTCCTCATTTCTTCAAACTTAAGTAAGGCTTCTGCTCTTTTCTTTAGTCTAGCTTTTAATACTTCAGGCCAATTGATTTCAGGGAATTCATCCATTCTTTTTTTTAGTTCTTTTGATATAGATAATGTTAGCGTTGGCATCTTACATTCTCCTATCAATATATTAAATATTTATATACAATATGTTGCTTATATACATTATGTTGTTAATATATTAAAAGATTTGTTATTTATTACGATATATTTTAAAAAAATACATACGTGTATTAATTAATCAACTTTTTGTCTTAATATAACTATCATAAATGATATCGTTAAAATAATATAAAGATATAATCGATATATTGAACATTTAATTCTTTGCCCTATTGATTTTTTATAACGATTTTCAAACCTATCTTTTCTTCCCTTACAAACGAAATGTATATATAATTATAGTAACATACTACTAAGTAACATGATACTAAAATTTGTAAACAGAATAGAAGAATTAAAGATTCTAGAAGAAAAATATAAATCCAATAAACCTGAATTTTTAATAATTTATGGACGAAGAAGAATCGGTAAAACAGAGTTGATAAAGCAGTTTGCAAGAGACAAAGATCATTTTTATTTTTTATCTAGAAAAGAACCAATTAAACTAGAAATCGATAGATTCAGAAAAAAATTTGCAGAAAAATTCAATATATACCTATATGAAACCAAGGATTTTGAAACATTATTCAAACAAATCCTAGAAAAAATTGAAACCTCAAAGAAATTTTTATTTCTTATAGATGAATTCCCCTATCTGGTAGAAAGCTATAAACCAATAATATCAATTTTTCAAAATATATGGGATGAGGTATTAAAGGAAAAAAATGTAATGCTAGTACTGACTGGTTCTTCTGTTTCAATTATGGAGACACAAGTCCAGGTTATAAAAGTCCACTATATGGCAGGAGAACAGGACAATTAAAAATAGAGCAGGTAAAAATTAGTTATCTAAAAGATTTTCTTCCAACCTATAAAACAGAAGATATACTAAAAACATATGGCACTGTAGGGGGAATACCATACTATCTAAATGAATTCGATTCTAAAAAAAGTTATCTACAAAACATATTAGACACATTCTTCAACAAATCAAATATACTCTATCAAGAAGCTGAAATACTACTAAAAGAGGAATTGCGAGAACCAAATACCTATTTTAACATTCTAAAAGCAATGATAGATGGAGCAACAAAGCTTTCAGAGATATCAGCGCGATCACTAGTAGATATTACAAATATAAATAAATATATCTCTGTCTTGGAAACCTTAAAGTTAGTAAGAAAGGATTATCCAATAACAGAACCTATTAAACCAAGGAATTTCATCTATAAAGTAGATGACAATTACTTTAGATTCTGGTTGAGTTATGTCTACCCATACAAAGAAGAAATAGAAGAAAGCCCTAGATCTGTTCTTGAGTTTGTAAAAAATGACAATAACAGATACATGGGCTCAATATTTGAAGAAATCACTATAAAATACCTAAGAAATTTGTTAGCAAAAGATTTTAATAAAATAGGTAAATGGTGGCATAAAGAAAATGAAATTGATATTATTGCTTTAAATGAACAAAAAAAACAAATTGCTTTTTTTGAATGTAAATGGAAAGAACTAAGTTACAATAAATCCTTAGAAATACTCAAAGAACTCAAAATAAAAGCACAACATGTAAAATGGCTTAACAAGCAAAGAAAAGAACTTTTTGGTATAACTGCAAAAAAAGTGCAAAAAAAGGATGAGCTAAGAAAAAAAGGATTTCTTGTATATGATCTTTCAGATTGGAAATAAAATACCAAATAATTCTACAAAAATTTCCTGACGAGCATCTTATCAAATGCTTCCAAACCCTCGTTGTCATATGCGACAACCTTTATTACAAATATATGAAACAACCTTATGCGGTCCCTCTTCCATAAATATTCGTAAGGAGCAGTTGTATCAGTTACTTTTAACTTTCCATTTATGTAGAACTCGACTTTTTCGATTCCAGAATCTTCATCCGTTGCATTTGCTACAATTGTAATTCTACCAATTATTAGTGCAGGTCTGATAAATCTGGGAAGGATCTTTCTATCAAATAGATATAGTCCCTTCTCCGGTTTTGCTATAGAAACAGTTGGTGGGGTATTATCAACTTCTTTTGTGGTAAAGGACCATGTATCAGATTTTGTCTCATAAACTGTGTCGTCTGCAACTGCATACCAAGAATATGTTTTGTTATAGGATAATTCAGTCCATTGCACCGAAGCAGTTCCACCAGAAGCAACATTTAGGTCTATTCCGATGAGGGTATCATCGGATGCATCAAAGAACAATACATCCATATTGTCACCATCCGGATCTGTTACATCAACACTTAAAAATGGAGCTATGTCAACATCCTCAGCACCATCTGCTGGTATTGGATTAGTAGGTTTATTTGGCGGCTGATTTACTATAATTTTAGTCCTAAAGTTCCAAATATCTGATCCAGTCTCATAAACTGAATCACTTGCAACTGTGTACCAGAGATATTCCGTATCAGAGCTAAGACCTAACCATTGAATAGAGGCAGTACCTCCACTGGGAACGTTTGAATCGGTTCCAATTAGGCTATCATCTGATGCATCATAAAACGATACATCCATATTGTCATCGTCAGGATCAGTAACAAGAACACTTAAGGTGGGATTAATAGACACATTCACAGAGTTGTTCTCTGGTTGTGGATCTATTGGTTTATTTGGGGGACTACCCAAGGTATTGATATGAAGGTCAATTTCATAGCCAATTTCTTGTGAAATTATCTCAACTGAGGAATTATCAAAAGGTATAAGCCAATCTCCTTCAAAACAGACAAAAAAGAAGCCCTCCTCAAAATTGTGATCTGAAAAATCAATCTGGTAGTAACCATATGAATCAATTAGATCAGGAATTTCTTCAGGATCATCAAAAAATTCCAGTTTAACCTCAGTATCTTCTGAGGCAAGTTCGTCATCAATATATAAAAATCCATAAACCGAATGAAAAGGAGATTCGGCTTGAGCAGGCATAAATGCACCCACAGCAAATGAAGTAAGAACAATAATTATTGCTAAATTTGAACCCAACTTTTTTTTATTCATATTAAAATTACCCCCATTAAAGATAGTAAGCAAGAATATGTATAATATATCTTTATATAAATTATATGGATAAAATAAGTAAAAATAATAAAAAAATATGAAAAAATAAAAAAAAAGGAAAGATTTTAGTTTTTACTGCTACTTCTTTTTAGGTGTTGTCTTTTTACCTGGGTTCTTACCAGGGTTATTGCCTGTGTCCTTCTTTGGTACTGGTTTCTGTGGTTCAGGTTTCTTCTTCTTTCTACCAGCTAGATAACCAAGTATTATAAGAATGATTATTATCAGTATAATCAATGCATACCACATCGTGTAATCTGCTTCTTCCTCTTCGCCTTCACTGTAAGGCGTTAAAGTGTCTGTTTCTTTATCATATACCCAGTCCCATTTGCCGTCTCCATCTTCATCGATTAGATATTTACCATCGTCGTTTTGCTCAGAATCTGTTAATTCACCTGTAGAATTACTTAAAAACTTTTCATACACACCATTTGCATCCTCGTCAAGAAGCAAGCCAATTTCCTTTACCCACCATGCATCTATTAATACTTCAAATTCTGTAGTACCAGATGCTGTTTCGTTATCATATGCATATGCAGAGATTACGTAAACACCTGCCATACCAAAGCTGTGAGGTTCTGTTGCTTCAGTTGCGTTTGGATAGAAATCTGTTGTGCTGGTACTTTCATCTGACCATTCAATAATGTATTGGAGATCGTCACCGTCATCATCAATTGATAAAAAGGTGTAATCATAGGATTCGTCCTTTGTGCCCATCTTTGTACCGGAAATTATTGGTGCATCTGGTGGCGTGTTTGGTTTCGCAGCAACTGTAACATCAAATGTTGTACTGTCAACTGCTCCAATATTGTCTGTTACAGTGAGTGTTACACTGTACACTCCTTCGGAATCAAAAGTATGTGATGTCGTTACTCCACTACCAGTTTCACCATCACCAAAGGCCCAAGAATATGTAGTAATCGAACCATCCGAATCATAGCTTTCAGAACCATCAAAGTCTACTGATACTCCAACTATTCCAGTTGTTTCAGATAGAGTTGCATCTGCAACAGGTGCGATATTTATTGGCCCGCCACCGCCACCTCCAGATTCTCCTCCACCTCCAGAGGATTCTTCTTGGACAGTAAAGCTCCATATTGGTCCTTCTGCAGTTGCACCCTTATCATCCCTTGCAACAATTTTCCAATAATATTTAGTTATGTAACTCATTGATCCCTGGTTAAATGATTTACTTCCATGATCTTCTTTGATTAAAAGTGGATCTGAATTAGTACCAAAATAGATATCAAATGTTAAAGGATCACCATCAGGATCTGTACATGCCCACGAAATATCCTTGTTAAAGTTAACTCCTGTTGCCCCATTTGAAGGATTTGGATTACTTGGGGCATTTGGTGGATTATTAGAAATATCAATGTGCAGGTCCATTTCATATCCGATTTCATCTTCTTCGATTTCTACCGATTGATTGTCAATTGGTACTTGCCAATTTCCATCAGAATAAACAGATAAGAAACCTTCTTCCCAATTGTGACCTTCGAAACCTATGCTGTAAAATCCATTCGAATCAGTAAAATCTATTATTTCTTCAGGATCATCATAAAATGTTAATCTCACTTCTACATCAGATGGAGCAATCACATCATTTATGTAAAGATAACCATAAACATCATGCAAATCAGCTGCCATTGTTGGCATAGCAGTTATGGTCAATGTCACAAGTAGTATAGCTGCTACTAATATTGAATTTGTTTTTTTGCCTTTCATAAATCTCTTCCCCACTTCTTTATGGTAATTTCTTTTCATGCTATTTATACCTGTCTATTTTTTTATACTGGTACTGTTACTTCAATCATTACTTGCTGAACTGCAAGTATTGATCCATCTCCTATAATTCTTAAGCATATGTTATAAAGTCCACTAGGTGTTTCCTCTGGAACTGTTATTGATACATTGAAATGAACAGTTTCATTTCCACTAACATTGGTGTGTACAAGAGGTTCCCAATCAAACCAGTCTTCATATCCCTCAGAAGGTTCTAGAGTCAAAGTGCTTATTGTTGCTGTTACGTTTTCAATAAGTGCCAATATTTCTTCTGGAAGTGTTTCTATACTATCAAGATCTGCTAATATTCCGCCTGTTTCATCAACTGCATATTGCCATGGACAATCGTTCGATCCTCCAGAGTTAACAGCTACTATTGAAACATCTGCATTCTTTAAATCATCAATTACATCAACCCATGGTAAATCATCACTAGTTCCAGTAGTATTATCTCTTCCAGGATCAGCACCAGTTGATCCACCACTACATCCAAAAGAACTAAAGGTACAATCATGAGGAATATTATCTTCAAATATAATCACAACCTTTCTAGCACCTGTTCTCCAACTTACAAATTGTGATTCATACAATGCTCTAGCATATGATTCAGGTCCATCATTTCCATTTCCCAAAACAAGGCCGTTGATAGCTGTGCTAACTGAAGATGTGTTCAATGTTATATCCTGATCTAAGCTCCATGGATAATCAATCCCACTACCATAATCATAAGTATAGCCACAGGAACTAAATTCACCATTATAATCCATGA
>CAZHIY010000088.1:0-8316 GCA_964533085.1 uncultured Thermoplasmatales archaeon
TATGCCCTTCTCTAAGGTTAAACAACCTAACAAGATTCCAAATCCTCTCACCACACTCCAAATAGCTCTCAACTGTATGATTAAAACCAGCAGATAAATTCCACATATCAACACAATTTTCTACAGATATTGGAGCGAAATCACATAAAACAAGTGAGAAAAATGCAGCTCGCTCATCTTGAACATCTTTTACAATTTGTGCTTTATCTTTAAAACTAAATCTTTCAAGGTCAGGTGAATAAAGCTCAGCTTTTACAGTCCACGCCCGTTGGTGACAAGCCCCTCTATCTGATGTTGCATATGCAAGACCCATTCCAAATGTACCTCTTGGGTCATATCCTGGAATCTCTAGTCCATTAACATGAACAGCAAATATTTCGGAGTCGCTTCCAATTCTTTCTGCTGCAATCTTACTTCCTTCAGCTAAAATATCTGCAATTTTACCTTTGCGATAGGCAATATCTTTAATTAATTTTGCAATTTCCTTTGGTTTTCCCCATCCGATATTATTATTGTTAAGATCTTTTCTGGTAATAATTCCTTTTTCAAATGCTTCTATAGCAAAACCTAATACTCCTCCAAGAGAAATCGTATCCATGCCTAATTCATTACACACGTGACAGATATATGCTACGTCTTCAATAGATTTCATGCCTAGATTAGAACCCATCAGTGCAATAGTCTCATATTCAGGTCCAATCAATGTAATGCCCTTAAATGGACCAGATTTAATGGATGATTTGTTCCAACAGGCAATCACACAGTTAAAACAAGCACCACCACCATCAACAATCTTATTTTGCATTGCCTCTGCATTTATCTCATCAGCATACTCAAATTTGCCTTCCTGAAAATTTTTTGTTGGAATGAAACCTTCCTCATTTATTGGTTTTACCCAATAGGGCGTCCCATACTTTCTTCTCTTAGGAACAAAATCGTTTTCCTGAATTTGTTTGAGAACCTCTTTTGCCTTTTTTCTGAATTCCTCTTCGTTATGTAATGAAACCTTACTAATACCTGACAGTGCAATACCTTTAAGATTTTTTGAACCCATAACAGCACCAGACCCACCTCTACCTGCATGTCTGTGACCATCAATTGTTATAGCTGAAAATTTAACAAGATTTTCACCAGCAGGACCAATTACCGCGGTTTTTGTTTTTCCCTCTTTTTTCTGAAGAGCGTGATGGGTCTCAAGACATTTTTTCCCCCAAATATCTGAAGCATCCTTGAAATCAACTACGTCATCTTTAATTACAATATAAAGAGGACTTTCAGCACGATTGTTTACAATTATTATATCCCATCCTGCCCTTTTCATTTCAGCTGCAAAAACACCGCCAAAATGAGAATCAACAAAAAGACCTGTTTGGGGAGATTTTGTAACAACAGTTCCACGACCAGATGTTTGAGCAATAGTACCTGTAAGAGGTCCTGTAGTAAACATCAAAATATTATCAGGTGACAAAGGTTCTGTTCCTTTTTTAAGGCTATCAAATAAAATCTTTGCTCCAAGTCCCTTTGCCCCAATGAAATCTTTTGCATCAGCAAGGTTTGTTTTTTCAACACTTGTGGATTGATTCTTTAAATCGACAATAAGCACATTTCCAGTGTAACCGCCACTCATAACATCAACTTCTATTTGAGGATCTCCTATTAATCTCCAATAAATCGATAAGAAGAGCAAAACCAGTTTCACGACGACCAGCACCAGGCCCAACAATTGTAACAGGACCTAATTCATCAGTAAAAAACGTTAATGCATTTGTTGCTTCAGAAACTCCTGCGAGTGGATCGTTTAAAGAAAGTTTTTCTGGCCAAACCTTTGCTTTCACAATCCCACCTTTTTGAATATCAGCACTTCCAATAAGCTTCCACCTTTTACCTTCAGCTTTTGCTTTATCAATATCCTCTTTTGAAATCTCAGTTATTCCTTTTATTTCAACATCTTGCCAAGTTATTTTTTTACCTAAAACTACATTTGTTAGAATCACTACTTTTCCAAGAGCATCAAGTCCCTCAACATCACCGGTCGGATCTGCCTCAGCATATCCAAGGTCTTGAGCTTTCTTTAATGCTTCCTCATAAGGCATTCCTTCTTCCATACGGGTTAAAATATAATTTGTAGTTCCATTTAAAATTCCTTTAAACCCAGTAATCACATTTCCAGCAAGAGTGAATTTTGCAAGATTAATTGCAGGAGTACCAGACAAGACAACACCTTCAAATCCATAAAAAACATTTTTAGAACTTGCCAGTTTTAAAAGATCAGCAGCAAGTTTTACTACTGGTCCTTTGTTTGTGGAAACAACATTTTTATCAGCATTTAACGCAGTTTTTATATGGGTTAGGGCAGGCTCACCAGTTTTTATATTAGTAAATGTTACCTCAATAATTGTATCAGCATTTGTTTCTGTAATAGTTTCAATACTATTCATTCCCTTGAAACCAGAGGGATATTCATCCAACTTTTTCCCTGCTTTTACCAGTTCAAGAATCTTCTTCATATCAAGACCATTTTCATTGCAAATTGAACCTTTAACTACATCAGAAATTGCTACAACAGTCCAATTAAAACCGAATTTTTCAGATAGCATTTCTTTTTTTTCCAAAAGAATCTCAGCAAGACCCTGACCTACAGTTCCAAATCCAATGAAAGCCAATTTGAAATGCATAATTCAATTCCTCCTATGATGAAGATTTGGTGCAGCAATAAATGATAAACCTTTTTCAGTGAGAGCACGGGCTGTATTGTTAATAGCCTCATGTTTGTCTAAATAATTCTGAATCATGTAATTCATCTCACCTTTTTCTTCAATTTCTTTTCTAGATCTGAAATAATCAAGAATATCGTTTGGATGTTTTCTTTTTGAATCAACTGCTGTTTCCCCACCCTCATGTTTTGCACTTATGTTTTTTACTTTTGGCGCAATTTCCAGAAGTTCATCTCTTCTATCATAAGGTTGAATTACAATACTTTTCCAAGTCTCTAATATATGATGCTCAAATCTTACATAATCTTCAAGACCTAGAGATTTTCTGATCTCATCACTCAATTCAATAGTCCAATTGTTTACTGAGTTTGAAAAATTGAAACCTATCAATGAGGTAGAACCATCCTTTCTTGAAAATAATCTCGCAGCCATCAAAGTCCAAAAAACTGCATAAGGATTATCGTTACCCATGTAAACTGAAATCTTGAATTCTATATCAATTCCAATTTTATGAAGAAGATAACCTAAGAAAATTGTTCCAGGATTAATATTTAAAACCTGTTTAACACCATAATTTGTATAATAGTAAAGAAATTCATCCACCCATTTAATTGGATAATTGTTTGGTTGACCCACACCACCAAAATAACCAGTTATTGTCTCAGGTCCACCAAGATGAATATTTGAACCATCCGTTCCTTTTGTATCAAGTGTTTCACACCAACTAGTACCCAATATTTGCATAGCAGCCGTCATTGCTAGTAAATCATCATCTTCCTCTTGTTCCTTCATGCAGCGAACTCTAATAAAACGACCAGGCATCAACTCTTCTTTTTCAAGTGCTTGACGTGTTTCAGCCATAAAAGCATCAAAATATTGACAAGCACTAATCTCTAAAGTTACAGCATAATGCTCATTAAAATCCATACTTTCAGCTTTATCTCCTAAAATCCTCTTTCTATACTCATCAACAGTAATAAAAGTACCTTTATCTCTTTGTTCAATTAACCATTCTAAATCTTTAACATATGAGGAATTTTTTTCCCTCAATCGACCCATAAGATTATCAAGATTCCCAGCTTCTCTTGCTTTTCGATTAATTACTTCAGGACCTCCATGTTTTTCAACGACAGCTATAAGATCATTAACAAGTTTATTGTTTGGATCAGTTAAAAAATCGTTTATCTCTTTTAGTCTAATATCTTCCATTGCAAATTTACTTCGCATATCAACGGTCATATACAATTCCTCTCCCATTTGACCACTTGATAAGTGGTGTACAGCAAAATGGATAAACATTTTAATAATGTTTGGTTTTAACAAATTAAATATGATACATGAGTTTTTATTAGCTAGGAGATAAATATGATTATTTCACAACTTAGTATAGCACCTGTTGGAAAAGGAACAAGTCTTAGTAAATATGTGAAAATTGTACTTAATGTTCTGATAAAAAATAAAATAAAATTTGAAACAAATGACATGGCAACAGTAATAGAAACCCATGATCTAGAAACATTATTTAAAATTGTCAAAGAAGCTCATAGTGCTGTAATTAAAGCTGGGGCAAAACGAGTTATTACTGAATTAAAAATTGATGATAGAAAAGATAAAAAAGTTCTTATAGGTGCTAAAGCTAACGCTGTTAAATAGGACACCTTTTTATTCAAAACAATTATATGCAACATTTTCATTCCCAAAATCGGGAGTGTATCGTTGTGACATCAAGAAATCTTGTTGAAATTGTTTTTCATGGACGTGGTGGTCAGGGTGCTGTAACAGCTGCGAATTTACTTGTTGCGGCTGCATTAAAGGATGGAAACAAAGGTGTACAAGCATTTCCTTTTTTTGGAGCTGAAAGGCGTGGGGCACCAGTAAGAGCATTTGCAAGAATTTCTGATGAAGAAATACATTTAAGAAGTGAAATATACACACCTGATATTGTGATTGTTCTGGATGAAAGTATTATGGATATTGTTGATGTATTAAAAGGATTGAAAAAAGATGGAAAAATATTGATAAATACAAGAAAAAATCCAAAAGATTTTAATTTTTCAAACAAATTTGAAGTTGCTACAGTTGATGCAACAGGTATAGCATTAAAACATGAGATTTTGGTAGGTGGGATTCCAGTAGTGAATACACCTATTCTTGGTTCAATTCCTAAACTTTTAGATAGAGTTAGTCTTAAATCGATACAACAAACCATAAAAGGAAAATGGGAAGGAGATCTTGCTAAGAAAAATGTGAAAGCAACTCAGGATGCATTTGATAATGTTGGGGTGAATTCTTGAAGAAGTACAAGGTTGCTACAACGATATCTTATCCTGTTAAAGGTGCCATGGGAAAAACTGGTAATTGGAGGGTGTTTAAGCCAATTTTAGACAAAGATAAATGTGTTAAGTGTTTAAGATGTTGGATTTTTTGTCCAGAGGCTACAATTATTCGAAATAAGGATGACACCGTAGATATTGATTTTGAATACTGTAAGGGTTGTGGGATTTGCGCAAATGTTTGCAAGGTAAAAGCAATTATTATGGAAAGGGAGGGTAAGAGAAAATGACCTCAGTTATGATTGACACAGGAAATTATATAGCAGCAAAGGCTGCAGTTATGGCTCGTCCTGATGTAGTCGCAGCTTATCCAATTACACCACAGACTACTCTTGTTGAAGGTATTGCTAAATATCATGAAACTGGTGAATATAAGGGCGAATATATCTGTGTCGAAAGTGAGCATTCAGCAATGGCTGCATGTATTGGAGCAAGTGCTACTGGAATTAGAACGTTTACTGGTACCTCTTCGCATGGTTTGTTATTGATGCATGAAATGCTTCACTGGGCAGCTCTTGCACGCCTACCTGTGATTATGTGTAATATTAATCGCGTAGTTGGTCCTGGTTGGAACATTTGGGCAGATGAAAATGATTCAATATCTCAGCGTGATACAGGTTGGATCCAGTTTTATTGTAGCAGTAACCAAGAGATTTTTGATACAGTAATCCAAGCATTCAAATTGGGTGAACATGAAAAAGTATCATTACCTGTGATGATTAGTTATAATGCATTTATTTTATCTCATACCTCTATGCCTGTTTTTGTTCCAGATCAAAAAGAGATCGATGATTTTTTACCTACGCGTATAGCTATATGGAAACTTGAAGTTGAAAATCCAATTACTTTTGGAAATATAATACTTCCCCATGAATATGAAAAAGTAAGAAAAGCGATGCAAGAGGCTCAAAATAATGCAAAGAAGCTTATTCCTGAGATTGCTAAGGATTGGAAAAAGAAATTTGGTAGATATCACGGAGACTTTTTTGAATATTATAAGTGTGAAGATGTAGATCACATCCTTATCTCTATGGGGGCAATTGGGGCAGAAAGTAAAGTAGCTATTGATAATCTTCAGAAAAATGGTTACAAAGTTGGTCTAGCTAGAATTCGAACATTACGTCCATTCCCAACAGAAGAGGTTTTAAAACTTAGTAAAAGAGCTAATTTGATAGTAATTGATAGAAATATATCTGTTGGAAATGAAGGTGTGTTTTTTAACGAAGTTAAAGGAGCACTTTATGGTAAATCTGATTCAATTGTTTATGGTTTTATAGCAGGTCTTGGTGGAAAAGACGTTACATTTGGCGATATTGAAAAAATGTGTAAAAAAGCAATAGAAGGCAAAGCAAAGGATCATCAGATATGGTATGGACTTGAGGAGGTGTAGTTTTTGGCAATAAAAGATTTACCTCGCGAAGAATGCTACATACCTGGAAGTGCCGCATGTCCTGGTTGTCCAGCAACGATGGCAATGCGTACAGTTTTTAAAGCAATTGGAAAAAACATGATTATGGTTGTTCCTGCTTGTTGTACAGCAGTAATTGAAAGTCTTCATCCAAAAACATCATTTGACATCCCCACAATGAATATAGCATTCGAAGCAGCTGCTGCTGGAGCAAGTGGAGTTGAAGCAGGATTACGAAAACAGGGTAAAACAGATACCACAGTTGTTGCATGGGCTGGAGATGGAGGTACCTATGATATAGGTATTCAGGCCCTTTCTGGTGCACTTGAGAGGCAAACTAATTTTATATATATATGTTATAATAATGAGATCTATTCTAATACAGGTATCCAGCGAAGTGGAGCAACACCTTATGCTGCTTGGACTACAACCACAGTTGGTGGCAAAACAGAATTTAGAAAGGAAATGGGAGAAATAATTATGTCTCATCATATTCCATATGCTGCCCAAACATGTGTAAGTTATCCTGAGGATTTATATAAAAAAGTAAAGAAAGCAAAAAGCATCAAAGGGCCAAAATATATTGAAATTATGGCGCCATGTCCACCTGGTTGGCGTTTTGGTATGGAGCGGACCGTTGAAATGGGGACTATGGCAGTTGAAACAGGTGCATGGGCTCTTTATGAATTTGAAAATGAAAAAATGACATTTAATGGGAGAAGTAAACTTATTTTAGAAGGGAAAATCGAACGTAAACCTATTGAGGATTGGATTAAGTATCAGGGAAGATTCAGACATCTTTTTATACCTAAAAAGGATGTTGAGAAAATTAAAACAATTGAAAAACATATTGACCAGAAATGGGATAGATATAGAGCATATTATCTGTAGATTAGGAGCGTGATTATAGAATGGAGGTTGCATTAAATGTATGCAAAGGAAATGGTGAAACAGAGCCTCCCCCTAATCGTTTTCTGTGGTTTGGGTGCTATAGTTACAGGAAGTACTCTTGGCGTCATGATAGATTTGCTTAGAGAAATTCCTGGTCTTATTGTCGTTGTTCCAGCAATTATTGCTTTGCGTGGTAATATTAGTACAGCTTTTGGTTCACGTTTGGGTTCAGCGTATCATCTTGGAATTATTGGAGCAGATAATTTATGGAACGAGGAACTTAAACAAAACATATTGGGTTCTTTTATTCTAAGTTTATTTGTATCAATTATCATTGGTTTTCTTGCTTATTTAACCTCTTTTATTTTAGGAGTTTATCCTGATCCCATCAAATTAATATCAATTGTACTAATTGCAGGAGTGATTTCTGCAGTAATTCTTAATTTGATGACTATTGTGATTATTTATCTTGTCTTTAAGCGTGGATATGATCCTGACAATATAACTGGACCAGCGCTTGCAACCTTTGGAGACATTATTACCATGCTTTGTCTTTTTGGCAGCGCTTTTCTTGTGGAGGTAGTGCTATGATATATAGTTGGAAAAGAATAGTAAAACATGGACTACCACTTCTGACAGTTACTATATTAATTGAGATATTTGCAGGTCAAATACTTCAAGGTAAACAAGAATCTTTGCTCCTTTTTCCTGTTCTCCTAATATCAATCCCAGTCATAAATAGTATAAGTGGTAACATTGGAAGTGTTTTAGGAGCTCGACTTGCTTCTGGTTTGCATGTTGGATATATAACCTTAAGTTTAAAAGATAAGGAAATGCATGTAGTGACAATGGTTATAAAGGCGACAAAAAGGGCCTTTATGATAAGGCGGTTCTTATCTTTTGTCAATTTTAATTCCAGGGCGGCTTCCAGCACAATCATTATAAGTCCGGCAATGCCGAGCAGCTGAAA
>CAZHIY010000089.1:0-8273 GCA_964533085.1 uncultured Thermoplasmatales archaeon
TGATTTCAGCTTATATTGAAAAAGAGCTTAATTCAAATTGAACGTGTATTTAAGTAGCCATTCTAAATCTTTTAAATCATGACCACTGATTAAAATACCTGGATTATTTCGTACTCCAATGTTAACTTTTGTTATTTCAGGATTACCATATTTAGATGTATTTGCTTTATCAAGCATTGCCATTGTTTTTACACCCATTTCTCCGCATTTCAATACTAAAGTTACAAGTTCATCTACTGATAGCTCTTTAGTTGTTCCAACTAAGCCTTCTTGAATGAATTTAAAAATCTCTTCATCTTTTACATCTAAAACATAAGCATGATGTGAGTAAGCAGCAATTCCCTTTAATCCATAAGTAAGTAGCCAACGAAGTGACCTTATGTCCTCATTTTCTGTACTCAATATTCCTATTTTTTCTGATTTTTTTAATATCTCTTCCTCATTATCAGACTGCCAATTTACAGAATCATGTTGTGAATCTATTGAGACAATATCTTTTATTTTTTCTCTTAATTTGATTGCTTCCTGAATCTTATCTAAAAAATATTTTTTATCAAAATTTGCATTAGTAATTGTTGCAAATAGATTATTCATTATGAATTTATTTGCTTTTTCAGTGTTCTTACCTTGTTTTCTTGCTTCAATATTACATATTGAAATTCCTTTCATTAAATATATTAAGAGGTCTTGTAAATTTGCAACTTCACCTTTTTTACCACATGCACCTGCTGTTGTGCAACCTTTATTATTTATTGTTTCTTCACATTGATAACAGAACATATTTTTTCACCAATTTATTTCCTATAATTTTTCTATTTGTTAAAATCAACTAATAGCTTAGGATTTCCACAAACCATGAACATTACAGTATTCACGAGCGGAAATTTCTTTTGCTGTTATTTCAAATTTTGCTTGTGGTTTATCACCAGGTTTTAAAAACTTACGATAAGATGCTCCATCTGCCATTACTTGTATCCATTCTATGTAGTGTTTCTCCTCCATTGGATGATCCTGGTTTTGTCCAACCTTAATAAGGACACCATCTGCAGTTTTTTCGATATATGGTACATGTTTTTCCACGCTCGAATCTTCAGTTTTTTCTTTCATCAGTTCCATAGGTTCTCCACAACATATAAGTTCACCCACTCCAGCATGTAACATTTCTACAATATTTCCACATACATTACATTTATATATCTCTCTTACTTTTGTCATAATCTAACTACCTCCAAAATTTTTATTTCTTCTTTTTATTTTTATAATCTTTTATTGCCTCATGCAATGCATCAGCTGCCAAATTGGAGCAATGCATCTTCTGAGGTGGCAGACCATCGAGTTCATTTGCAACATCATTTCTTGTTATTTTTAGTGCTTCATCAATGGTCTTTCCAATTGCAAGTTCAGTTACCATTGAACTTGTTGCAATGGCTGAGCCACATCCAAATGTTTTGAATTTAATATCTTTAATAACATCGTTTTCAACTTTTATGTACATCTCCATTAAATCCCCACAAACAGGATTTCCAACCTTTCCATAACCATCAGGGTTTTCAATTACGCCTACATTTCTAGGATTTGTAAAATGATCCATTACTTTCTTACTATATATTGGAATTTTATCACCTCATTTAGTCAATGGTGAAAGTTTTCTTAACCTACTAACTGTTTCACCAACAGCTTTTACAATTTTAGGAATTTGGTTCATATGATTAGAATGACCTAAAGTCATTACCATTGAACCATGTGCCTCTTCATGCTTTAGACCTATTGCCATAAGAACATGTGATGGTTCAAGAGTTTTTGATGAACAAGCTGATCCTGTAGCAATTTGAATTCCATACATGTCCATATTTAAGAGGATACTTTCTCCCTCTATATGATTAAATCTGAAACTTGCATGATGAGGTAAACGTTTTTTTGGATGACCTGTTAGATACGTTTCGTCAATTTTTAATATCTCGGATACTAATTTATCTCTTATTTTTAATAATCTATTGCTTTCTTTATTCATTTCGTTTTGAGCAATTTTTGCAGCTTTCCCCATACCGACAATTGCAAATACGTTTTCAGTTCCAGATCTCAGTCCTCTTTCTTGACCTCCACCAGGCATGATTGATTGTATCTTAACACCAGGTTTTACATATAATGCTCCGGCTCCCCGAGGCCCATATAAATCATTTGAAGAGAGTGTTAAAAGATCAATTCCATCTTTCTGAACGTCTAAAGGTATTCTTCCAGCTGCTGCTGTTGCGTCCACATGTAAATATTTTCCTTTATTATGTACTATTTTCGATATTTCTTTAATAGGTACAATTGTTCCAATCTCGTTATTTGCATACATAATAGAAGTTACAACAGTATTTTTTGTTAAAAGTTTTATAAGATGAGTTAAATCAACAATTCCATAATTATCTACAGGTATTTTATTATATATCCAACCATTTTTTTGAAGATCTTTCATTGGATTTATTACAGAAATATGTTCAATTGCACTAGAAAGAACTTCTTTTCCTTCTTTTATATTCCTAAAAGCAGTTCCCCTTATTGCAATATTATTTGATTCTGTGGCACTTCCAGTAAAAATTATTGTTTTTTCGTTTTCCGCATTTATTAAATCTGCAATTTTTCTTCTTGATTTTTCAATTGCTACTTTAGCATCTTGTCCAAATTCGTACAAAGATGAAGGATTTCCTACGTCTAGCAGGTAAGATTTTGCAAACTCAAATACCTTTGAATCGACAGGCATTGCAGCTGCATGATCTAAATATATCCTCTTCATTTTATCTCACTAAAACCACATGGTTGCTCCTGCATCTAGTGCAAGATCATTCAATGTTCCTGCCCCAACAATTTTTACTCCTGGTATTAGTTCAACTTTCTCCCAACCTAGCATCTGTTTTGAGGCCTCGCAAACATAGATTTCTATTCCCATATCAAGAGTTTTTTTTATCATCTCGGCAACACTAGGAAAACTACCTAGTTTTATTTTTTCGGCTTCACCAGATTTTAAAATTTTAAGCCCTGTTCCAAGATAGTAAACCATTGGTTTAATATCCATCATCTTTGCAGTTTGAGCCAAAACCAATGGTGAATATTGTTTATCTGGTGCATCAGTTGTTTGCACATACAATATTGAATTTTCATCTTTCATATTACTTCACCTTATTTTTTTCTCTTAATGAAGAAGGTCAAAATGGTCCCTTCTTTTTCAAATTTCATTATTTCATGCCCTGTGCGTTTAGCCCATCGTTTTATGTCTTCTTCAGCAGCAGGGTCGTCTGCTTCGACTTTTAACACCTGTCCAATATTTATTTTATCAATTCCTTCCTTAGTCATAGCAATTGGCATTGGACAAAAATAACCAACACAATCAATTTCTGCATCAGATTTTATTTCATCGCTCAGAAATATTGCCCCCCTAAATAGTCAAATTCAAACCAGTAACCAGTTGTATTGATATGATTAAATTCTTTTTCTAGCAATGAATAATGATTTTTTTCTTGCTCAATTATTTCATTGATTACATTTTTTAATTCTTTATTTTCAAGGTTTTCTATAATATTTGTATAATAATCAATTGCTTCTTTTTCACTATCCATTGCCATTCTCAATGCATCAATCTCAGTACTGTCTAAATCCATACCTGGAGCGTCCTTAAGATCTGTTGGAAATATTGGGATATTTGCATATTTTTTACTAGAGTTTATTAAATCATTCCATTCCAATTGCCCTACTTTATCTTCAAACATTTTTTGAAAAACATCCAGATGCCT
Organism: uncultured Thermoplasmatales archaeon; assembly: GCA_964533085.1. Lineage (GTDB taxonomy): Archaea > Thermoplasmatota > E2 > DHVEG-1 > DHVEG-1 > SG8-52-3. Next base: position 3,774 of record CAZHIY010000089.1, read on the forward strand.
TTGCTCATCTGATGCAAGGCTTTCGAAAATAGTTCGGCCCATATCACTACGAGTTTGGACTGCGGCTTTTGTATAAAATGTATAACCATCCTTTTCCATTTGTATTGCGGTTAATATCGCATCCTTAACATTCTCAATTTTATTCATTTGATAATCCCCTCCCCTACAATTAGTAGGACTCCGTCCATATCTCGTAATAGCTTTGTGAATGTTGACAAGCCGGACAAACATCAGGTGCTTCCTTTCCTCCATGTACATATCCACAGTTACGACATTTCCATTTTACAACTTTATCTTTTTTGAATACTTCTTTTTTCTTAATATTTTCAAGTAATTTTCTGTATCTTCTTTCATGATATGCTTCTACTTCAGCAATCTTTTTAAAGCTATGTGCTACCATTGTAAATCCTTCTTTTTCTGCAGTTTCTGAAAAATCAGGATAAAGTGAGCCCCATTCCATTTTTTCACCTTCAGCAGCTGCAAGAAGATTTTGAGCAGTATTACCAACAACACCCGCTGGATATTCAGCAATAATTTTTACATCTCCGCCTTGTAGATGTTTAAAGAAGACCTCAGCATGTTCTTTTTCATTATCAGCTGTTTCTTGAAAAATTGCTGCGATTTGCTCATATCCTTCTTTTTTTGCTTTTGATGCAAAAAAGGTATAACGGTTTCTAGCTTGTGATTCTCCTGTAAAAGCAGCAAGAAGATTTTTTTCAGTTTGAGTTCCTTTTATACTTTTCATAATTTTTCCTCCATCATACTTTATTTATGGTCCAGCATGAACCATAGGCCAGTAAACGTCACCTTCTTCAAAACGTTCCATGCTCTCTTTCTCCATTTCAAGAATTCTATAATGTCCTTTCTCCATATCTGAGAAGTACAACAATGTGTTGTTTAGTTTAGTCCCTTCTTCAAAACGACCTGCTAGAGAACTATAGAAGTTACTTGCAGATTGTTCTGCTTTCATTGCTTCATTTAACAATTTACTCAAAGGTAAGTCTTCAGACATATTTATTTGAGGTAGTGGTACAGGAGATATCTTTGGAATAACAATTTTATTTTCAGGGAAATGATTTTTATAAATTTCCTCAATAAACAATCTATGTTTCTCTTCTTCATTTGCAAGAAATTTAAGCTTATCTTCAAGCAGTCCATTCTTTGTTTTTTTGGCCATTTTCAAATAGAGTTTATTGCTCTCCAATTCACTTTTAATAGCAGCAAGAAATAATTCTTCCAGGTTAAAACTACTTAAATCCATTTGTTCACCCTATTTAAGATAATTTGCATGCAAATCAAGATGATCTGTTTCTATCTCAACAAGTGCACCAAAAAACTCAATAAGTCTTGATTCTGTAGCCTCGTCTTTAAACTTTGAATATGCTTTTATTGCACGATCTTCTCGTTCCCAGCCTTCTTTAGAATTTGCTTTAGAATTAGCATTACATGCTTGTTTCTTCAATTCTGGTTGCGAGATTTTCAAGAATTTTGAAATTGCTGAAGCATGCTCTCGTTCGACTTTCATTAGTGCTTTAAATTTAGCTAAACTGTAATGATCACCTGCTTTATCAGCAATATTTTTTGCACAGTCGTAGAATGCAGCATTATCTAATTCTAGTTGTAAAGCTGCTTCAAGATTTTTCTTTGAGTTTTCACTCAATGTTACATTAAATTCGTCTGAATTCCAATCTTGTGCTTCAACAAAGTACTGCTGGGATGCACCGCAAAAAGGACACTGCATTGGTGCCTCTGAACCTATGTATGGATCACCACAAATTCTACATCTAAAAACTTTAATAATTCCCATTTTATCTACCAACTCAACAAATTTTTTTTATTATTTTACCGTTATATTTCTCCCTTTAACAATAGAAGGTGATTTCTTTGTTACTAATATTTCTAATATTCCATCTTTTAGAGTTGCATCAGCTTTATCTGGATTTACTTCTTCTGGAAACATCATTGTTCTGCATATAGATGAATAACTACGTTCTCTTCTTACCCAACCCTCATCTTTCTCCTTATTTTCAGTCTTTGTTTCACCACAAATACTAATATTGTTTGGTGTAATATTCACCTCAACATCTTTTTTATTTACACCGGGCATCTCCGCTCTAATCTTGTATTCTTTTCCAGTATCTATCATATCAATAGCAGTAATTTTTTTATCAGAATCAAACCATCTATCAACCAATTTTTCAGCTGGTGTTAGACCACTCCATCTTCTTCGCCAAATAGGAGCCCATGGATCTTCCCAAAACCATCTATCCATATTTTCCATTAAATCCCATGGATTCCAAATAGCTGGAGTTGCCATTTTTTCAGGTACTGATTTCTCTACTTTTTTTGTATTAATATTTATCTTCTTTTCTTTCTTTTTAACCATAATCTATCTAACTCCTTTTAATATATTTCAATTCCTTTTGTTTATTTTATTCGCTTCATCGGTTCACCACAGCAATATGGTACAGATTTTGGTTCTTCATCAAACTCTATAGTACTACAACTACATTCATCTTTAGAGCATTGGCATTCATATTTTACTGGCTTATCAGATTCTTTACAACCACAACTTTTACACATTTTTTACCTCCATTACATTTCTTTTATTTTTTGGTTTTTACTATCTTTTTACTAATTTTTTTAGCATTATTCAAATCATCTTCATTAGGAATATAATTGATATTAACCGATTTCTCAGGTAATTCCCAATGAAGCTCTTTTAATATTTTTTCAATTTCACCAACAGCCTGACCTCCCCAGCCGTAAGAACCGAATACAAATCCAACTCGATTTCTTGGTCTAAGGCCCTTTAAATAGGTTAAAAATCCCCCCATTGAAGGCATTATTGTGTTGTTCATTGTAGGAGATCCAAGAAGAATATATCTAGATGAGATAACATCTGTAATTACATCTGAAATATCTGAATTTTTAAGATTTCTAACAATTATAGTTATCCCTGTTTCTTCAATTCCTTCAGCAAGGGCATATGCAATTTTTTCTGTTGAACCCCACATAGAATCATATACAATAAGAGCTTTATTTTCAGTTTCGTAATTAGCCCATTTTGTATATTCCTTAACAATATTTGGTATAAAAGAGCGCCATATTATTCCATGGCTTGGTGCTATCATATCTATGTCAAGTCCCCCTATTGCTTCTAATGCTTTTTTTACTTGATCGCCATAGGGCATAACGATATTTGCATAATATTTTGCTGCTTCTTCTTTGAGAATACCCCATTCAATTTCGTCATCAAATCTTTCCTCAGAAGCAATATGTTGGCCAAAGGCATCGTTTGGAAATAGGAGTTTATCGCTAGGGACATAAGTAACCATTGAGTCAGGCCAATGTACCATTGGGATATGTACAAAATGAAGTGTTCTTTCGCCGATATTAAGTGTATCACCAGAGTTTACAACCTTAAAATTTAAATCTTTTTTATAATGTAAGCGTAATCCTTTTTCTCCCCGAATTGATGTAATTATTTTTGCATTTGGACAAATCTCTAGCAACTTTAATATTGAGCCAGAATGGTCCATTTCAACATGATTTGAAATTATATAATCTATCTTTGATGGATCAACAATCTCCTTTATTCTTGCAATCATCTCATCAAATAAATAGTGTTTAACTGTGTCAACAAGAGTAATTTTCTTATCCTTTATTAGATATGAATTATAGGTGGTTCCTCGTTGTATGGAATATCCATGAAAACTTCTTAGATTCCAATCAATACCACCGACCCAGTAAGTATCAGGCTTTATCTGAATTTTTTTCAGTAGAATCACTCCTTACTAAAAGATTTCTTTGATGCACCACAAACTGGACATACCCAATCATCAGGTATATCTTTAAATTTTGTTCCAGGTTGAACTCCATTAGCCAGGTCTCCTTTTTTAGGGTCATATACATAACCACATACATCACAAACATATTTGTCCATTTTTTTCACCTCCTCAATTTCTTTATCAACTGCACCATAATATGTTGGTGCAGTCTTTGGTGAATAACCACCTTTAACCTCATGGTAATACTCATATGTCATTGGATTATCTTCACTTAAAATATCTGCTTCAATAATATTAGCGCAAAAAATTGTATGAGTACCTATATCAATATTATCAATTACTTTACATTCAACAAATCCTAAAGAGTTATCAATAATAATTGGTGCTTTTGTTTTTCCTTTTCTATAATTTATACCACTAAATTTATCAATATCTCGTCCAGATTTAAAACCAAATGTCCCTATAAATTTCATTGGTGTTTTCTCTGGTAGAATAGAAATAGTAAAAACTTTGCTTTTCTTAATGAATTCATGTGTTAAATTCTGTTTATTAATAGAAATTGCTACTGTTGGAGGTTCAGATGTAACTTGAAATATTGCATTAGCAATTTGACCATTTTTTTTATTACCATTAATAGACGAAACAATATAAAGTCCATATGATATTTTATGAAGTGTTTTTCGATTCATTATCTTATCATTCCTTTTTT
>CAZHIY010000090.1:0-8222 GCA_964533085.1 uncultured Thermoplasmatales archaeon
ATGATTTTTCGACAGCTATAGAGATTGATCCACCAGTTGATGAGGATGGGTTTTACTATTTGGAAGAAGGTTATGCATATGGTCCATCAGAGCCAGATTGGAAATGGGGAGACGAATACAATAAGGATAGGTTCTATTCCGCTAATATGGGAGGTGCACAACGGTTACCAAATGGAAATACTCTTATTTGTGATGGACCGCAGGGAAGAATTTTTGAGGTAACTCCAGAAGATGAAGTTATATGGCAATATACTAATCTTGATCCGATTTTTGTAGAATTAACTGATGTTTTTAAAATGCAGAGATATCCTTTAGATTATCCCGGTATTGGTGAACTTGAGTCGGAACCAATCTCATATATTACAGAAATGACATATCTTTTGACAACTAATCCATCATATGATGCATTATATTTAGTATCAGATATCTATGTTTCTCCCTCATCTTATTTGCAGTCATCTCAACAAACTGTAAATTTTTATGATATGTCTGAAAGTTATTTTGATAACATAACTAGTTGGGTTTGGGATTTCGGTGATGGAAATTATTCTTATACTCAAAATACTTCCCATACTTATGCTGCTGAGGGTGTTTATACTGTTACATTGAACGTTACAGATAATAGTACTAATAGTACTCTATACTCTGTTTCTTCCCAGCTGGTTTATATTGACTCTGGGCAACCTGAGATAGCCTCTGTTACCAATACTCCTGATATAGCTGGATTTGGTTCAGATGTTACTATTAATGCAAGTGTATTTGATAATCTTAGTGGTATTGATACTGTTTGGGTTAATGTAACCTATCCTGATGATTCTTATAGTAATTCCACGATGGATTTAACTAATGGTAGTTATTATGAATATGTTTTTGATGACACCTGGCTTACTGGACAGTATAATTATACAATTTGGGTTTATGATAAATCCAATAACAATATAAGCAGTTCAGGACACAGCTTTAATATTTCAACGCAGGCAACAGTTTCTGTTTGTACCGTTAAAGATGAATATTGTAATAATGAGATGGTTAATCTTACTGATCCACCAGGTGGCTCCCCAGAGATGGGGTACAAGTTGCTGAATGATGGTGATGTTCTGCATATCTGGAACAGGTTTGACAGTTATTATTTCAACACCAGTAGTGGTATTCAGCTTACAAATCATTATGATGAATATTGGTCTCATAATGTTTTGATGCTCGGTTATTACAATAATGATCAGTGGAATCTCATCTATAGAACAGATGAACTTAGTGGATTTAACAAAGATATAGAAAGTGACAATGAGACTTATGTGAATGCTACTCTTTGGAAGGATCTCAGTTATAGTAGTTATGATTTCCGGTTGGCAATCAGGTATCATCTAGGTATCGATGATAATGAGCTCACTGTTATTCCATATATTAAAAATATCGGTCAGGATGATATACCTTATGTTCTTGGTTTCGGATGGGAGATGAAAGACATACAGATAAATATGACGACATCCGGTGATTATATAGATGTCAACCGGACTATTTATTACTTGAATCAGACACTTGATAATGTTTACTCTGATCTACCAGAGGCTGAGTTTTATCTTATGGAAAATATCACAGAATCAAATGTTAAGTCTTTGTATTTGAAATGGAACCAGTCGCTTGATTACAAGCTTCAGGTAAAATCACGGGATGGTCAGTATAATGCACCTGTTACATTTTTCATCAAGGTTGGAACTTTGGATGCTGGTCAGGAGAAATACACAAGTTTATTTTGGTATGATGCTGATCAGGTGATCTATTATTTCGATAGCTATGATGATAGTCCTTATGGTGAGGCTTGGGCTGCATTTCCAGGTTATATGGTCGATGGGAGTATATCCTATTCTGCTTCTACGACGAGTAATGGTGATGTTGAGTTGTGTACTGGTAATAATTGTTCTGGTACTGATATCGGTACGATAATTACTGTTGAACTTAGGGTAAAATCTTATTATTCAAGCAATCAGCGTGATACTATCCTGCGGCCTGTTTTCGGTGGAACAAACGATGGTGCAGATCATAATTATCAAACCGTTGTTATTGATACATGGTCACAGTGGTTTGATATAACAAATGATCCGTTTGCACCTCAGACTTGGACATGGTCTGATGTCGATAATCTGGATTGTGATGTAGAAGCAGAAAGTTCAGCGGGTCCACCATTTACATTGCATTGTTCCAAGGTTGAAATCCGTGTTGGTTATATACCTTATAATCAAGAACCTGAAGTGGTTGGTCCTAGTCCTGTTGATGGTGCATCTGGTGTCGGTATCCAACCTGTTTTGAATATCACGGTTACTGATCCTGATAGTGACAACATGAATATCACATGGTTAAGCAACAGTAGTGGTAGCTGGTTGATATTTGGAACTAATTATAGTGTTGGTAATGGTGTTTATCATCAGACGTTTTCTAACGCAACAGTAAATGGTCAGTGGTGGTACTGGAAGGTTAATGTCTCTGATGGTGAAGATTATACAATAAGTAACGTTTACAAGTTCTATACTGGATGTCAGTCGAAGATAAAAAACATTGGTTCATATGATATCAAGGGCTATCTGTTGATCCAGGTTCAGTATTATAACACTTCAAGTAGTAGTTGGGTTGTTGCTGATGACACCGTGAATGAAACAAGTCCGAGGACAATTAATATCAGTGAGCAGTTAGGTCTGGATACAGTGTTTAACGGTTTGGTGAATACAAGTAATATTTCAGAGTTTGGTAATGGTACATATCGTATTTATGCAGCTTTCCGAGATCCAAATGGGAACATTTTAATAGGTAATGATGAAGCTGAGCTGGTAGCTACGTACGAATTCACAGTGACATTTGAGTAGAATCGAAACCCAAATACTCAATATTATCAGGCATTTAATGCCTGATTCTAAATTCTTTTTTAGATTGAGTTATATTTTATTTTTTTTGTAGAAGAGCATTAAAAATCCTTTGGAGCGAGCTTGAATAATTTCAAGTTCCAATACTTCTCAGAAATTTGTAAGGTAAATAAATTTGTCAAATATCCTCTTTAATTTAGATTTCTATTTCCTAACTAAAAAAATAAACTATATGTTGATTTACTGTTTGGCAAGAAAAACTTTATTTAACCTTTAAGGTTCAAAAAATATATTTTTTATAGTTCTTAGGTTTTTTCTTAAGATAATAGTATAGATGATAATCTAAAAGATAACGATATGCTCCAATTAAAAATGAGCCTGATCCACATGCAGGATCTAAAATTCTAATTTTTTCAATTTTATATCAAACCGTGGCAAACACTTATTGAACACATCATCAATATCCTTATTTTCCAACAATAGAAGCTCATAGCATAGCACAATCAAGTCAGCGGTCTCAATAGCCCAATGATCATCATTATTGTTGTACCGTTCCTCTATCTCCTCGATATGCTCTTTTATCATCTCAAGAATCTTTCGGTTGTCGTTCTTGTTGATTATATTAGATAGCTCTGTAATTTCCTTTAGCTTGTCTTTAAATTCATTCTGCAAAGTAATCATATTTTTCTTCCCTCACTTATTATATTTATTTACGTTTCCTAAATATTGTCACAATTATAGCTAATATAACTATTACTACAATTATTCCAATAATCATCATCCAAGGAATTTCTGGTTCAACTTTTTCTTTATAAATCGATAAACCTTTCAACATATCATAAGTGTAATTCCAATTACCATCTGCATTAGAATCTATTAAATATTTACCACTATCAAATCCAAGATCAGTAATAATATTTTCACCATGGAATTTATCATATGTTCCATCTGCATCATCATCGGTAATATATCCTATATTTTCAACGATATGCGTATCTATTAAAACTGTATAACTTGTAATCTCAGAAGGTGTCTTATTATCATATGCTAGTACAGATAATGTATATTTTCCTGCAGACGTCCAAATATGCGTTTGTATTACGACAGTTCCATTTGGTATAAACTCTGTTGTATTTGTAGTCCCATCATCCCAGTCAAAGTGATATTGTATTGTATCATTGTCTTCATCTGTTGATACAGCTGTAAAAGAATATTCGGTGTTCTGTATTCCCTCTGTTGGACCATTGATAACCGGTGCGGAAGGTGCCCTGTTTGGCACGACTATCTCAGCAATGGTTTTATCCTCATTTGCAGCTCCTAAATTATCTGTGACTATTAGACTTACACTATATCTACCAGGATTTGAATAAATATGAGTGGTTTTTACTCCAAATCCACTTGTTTTGTCACCAAAATTCCAAGTATAATCCGTAATCGTCCCATCATCATCTGTACTTCTTGAACCATCAAACTCGATTTCTTCATCAATAAAACCATAATATGGTCCACCTGCATCAGCTCTTGGAATTATATTCTGTGGAGGAGGAGGGAAAAACGGAACACCACCTACATCACCACCATTACCACCTCCATCACTATTACTTGCAGTTGGTGTACCACTTACAGAATCTGATTTTTCACCCTCATTTCCAGAGATATCAACAGCTGAAACTTGGTATGAATATGATTTACTATTTGTTAATCCTGAATCTCTAAAAGATGTTGATGTATGATTTGTTAAAAATACACCATCTCGATAAATCTTATAGTGTTCAACATCAATATTATCAATTGCTAAATTCCATTTAAGATCCAATTTTCCATCCTTAGCATCAGATACTGAAAGTCCTGTTACTTTTAATGGAGGTTCCGTATCTCCACCCATTGTAAGAGTTGTTAGATGCCATGCATTAGCCCAACAATAGCCTTCATACCCACTTTGATTATAACTAATATTAGTTCCTGTATCCTTGTAAAGCTGCCATTCATCAGCTGTATTATTCCAAAAATAGAGACCCAAAAGTTGGTTCTCTTCAATACCTGAGTTAATTAAATCATTCTGTGTATAATAAATCTTAATTTGAATCGGCCATACAATAGCACTTTCATTTTCAACTGAAATATTCACATATTTATCAATGGAGCTGATATTATTTGGGATATTTTCATCTGATGGATTATCAGAATATACCTCAAAAGTTATATTTGTTGATTCAGTGACATTAATAATTATATCTGTATTGCCTTCGGAAATAAAATCAATTGTTTCTTCACCAGGTCCAATTTCTTCTGTATATACAGTTTTAGTAATAATCTGCATGTATGTTTCATTTTTATCTCCGTCATCATCAGTTACATTTAAGATAACTGTATATGTCTTAAAAGAAGAATAAGTATTTTGAGGATTCTGTAAAGTAGATGTATTTCCATCACCAAAATTCCAAGACCAAGATGTTATTATTCCATCTAAATCATATGATGTATCTGTAAACTGTACTATTTCGTTAATCTCTGGATGATTTGGTATTACAGTATAAACTGGTATGGGAGCAACATTTCTTACAATTATATTCTGGGTAGTTTCATTTTTATCTCCGTCATCATCAGTTACATTTAAGATAACTGTATATGTCCCATCATCAGTATATTGATGAGTCGGATTTTGCTCTGTTGAGTTATCAGCATCACCGAAATCCCAATACCATGATATAATGTCTCCATCTACATCTATTGAATTATCTAAAAATGTAATATTATCCAAATCAGTTGGACTGTCTGGTAAATATGTAAAATCTACCATGGGTTCAACATTTTTAATATTAATAGTTTGAGAAGTTTCATTTGTTAATCCATATTCATCAGTTACATTCAAAATAACAGTATAAGCTCCATTGTCTAAATACTGATGAGTTGGATTTTGCTCAATTGAATTATCTCCATCTCCGAAATCCCAATGCCATAATACAATAGGACCGTATGGATCTACGGATTGATCTGTGAATAATATGTTTTCATTTGTTTGTGGATCAAGAGGATCATATGAGAAATCTGCATTTGGGTATGTATTTATCAAGATATCTTGAGACGTTTCATTTGTTAAATCATCATCATCTGTAATATTCAGATTTATAGTATAGCCGCCTCCTTGGCTGTAGAACTTTATTGGATTTTGTTCATTTGATGTATTCCCATCTCCAAAATTCCAGAACCAAGATGTTATTGTTCCATCTAGATCATAAGATGTATCAGTAAATTGAATAAGCTCTAAAGATGTGGGTATAGACGGAGTATATGTAAAATCAGCAGTTGGCATTACGATACTTACAAATATATCTAATGAGTAATCATCTGTTGCACTACTATCATCTGTGACTGTCAATGTCACGTTATAAGTCCCATCATCACCATATTGATGAGTTGGATTCTGTAAAATAGATGTGTTTCCATCACCAAAATCCCAAAGCCAAGATACAATAATACCATCAATATCAGTAGAAATATCAGTGAACTGAATATTATCAAGAGTGTTTGGATTTAATGGAGTATACGTAAAATTTCCAACAGGGTCATCATTTACAGAATCAACTGTTAAATAAACTGTTGCTTCATTTGAATCTAAATTTCCATCATTAGCTTTGTATGTAAAACTGTCACTTCCTGAGAAATTCTCAGTTGGGTTATAGGTAAATGAACCATCTCCATTAAAGGATGTTATTTGTCCATTTGTTGGATTATTTATCAAAATAGCAGTTAGTGGATCATTTTCAGCATCTGTATCATTAGCAAGTATACCAGGAGTAGACACAGTGAGAATTGCATCTTCATCAACATTATAGTAATCATCAATTGCCACTGGAGCATCATTTTCAGAAAATATTGTAATTGTTACATAGGCAATATTGGAATATAAATCTCCATCATAGGCCTTATAAGTAAACTCGTCAGTTCCAAAATAATGCAAATCTGGAGTATAACTAAAAGATCCATCTGAAGAAAGTGTTAAAGTTCCATGCGATACATCATCTTCCAAAGTTGCAATAAGTGGATCATTATCCAAATCAGTATCATTAGCAAGTATACCTGGAGATGCGATATTAAGGGTGTCATCTTCATCAACATTATAAGAATCATTATTTGCCACTGGAGGTTTGTTAATAGTATTATAAGCATCCCATACATTGATTCTACCTGAACCATATAAATTATCTTTTCCACCTGAACCAAGATCTAATGCAGTTGATTCTAAAATATTTTGAAGATTATTCGCTGTTAAAGTAGTGTCTACACTTTTAAGAAGAGCAGCAGCTCCAGCCACATGAGGTGCAGATGCTGAAGTCCCTGGAAAACTATCAGGAGCATAGGCCCAAGTTGATACATTATCAGGAGCAGTCACATCTGGTTTTGTTCTGCCATCATTTGTTGGCCCCCTAGAACTAAAATCTTCCAAATCATCATTTACCCAATGTGTTGCTCCTACTGTCATAGAACCTGATGCATCAGCAGGACAAGAGAGACTTGTTTCAGGATGTACATTATCATAAAAATCACAATATCTACTAAATAATTGGAAACGAACAGATGATGACACATCATATTCCATTATAAAAACATAATAAAAATCAGTATATGGAGCATAAACACCTATATATTCTGTGGGTGGCTGAGAGCCTGATTGTACATTTTTAGAGTATCCTATTTCATTACCATCGCTATCTGTTAGATATAAATCATAATCCTGATCTGAATAAGGCCAATCATTCCAACTAAGATACAGAATAATAGGATACCCACTGGGATAATATCCTAAGATCAAAAGGTTATTATCAGTATCAAAATCATGTAAAAAATTATCATCATCATCAACATACCAACCACAATAATGACTTTCAGCAGAATTTCCAGCAGCTATTGTTAATAAAACACCTGAAGAACGAGCATTATTTACAACAGAACACAGAACTCCTGTTCCATCTACATCATTCTGGTTAAACATTCCTAAAGAGATACTAATAATATCAACACCTTTTGAAACAGAATAGTTAATTGCACTACAAAACTCTGTCAAAGTGCTAATAACATATAAATAAAGATCTGCACTAGGGGAAACATCCAAAACTATTTCAGCACATGCAGAACCATGCTCATCTACCTCAACTTGTCCATCAGAACGAAATGATTTAACCTCCTTTATCCTCTGAGAAGGCAATTCAGGATTAATATCATAATCTGTAAATCCGATATCAATAATAGCAATTTTAACTCCTTCACCATAATAACCATCAGCATGTACTAAATCCGCATCAATAACACCTACACCTTCACTAGTTATATCGAGAGGATATATTTCAACAGGATTTCTGATAAACC
>CAZHIY010000091.1:0-8105 GCA_964533085.1 uncultured Thermoplasmatales archaeon
TATCGATTATTGTTAAAAAATCAGAAATAACATCGGTATCATCTATTTTTTGTATTGCAATTTGCTCAGCAAAATCAATCTCGTTTAAAAAAACTTCTTCTACATTTGAAAAACTAGTTTCCAGAGTTCCATGCCCATATTCGTTAAGTAAATTTAGGGATAGTTCAGCAGCCTCTCCCGTTTCATAACAATCATAAATATCAGTATTGCAGATATGGAATGGTACATAAATTGATGAACAAGGATGATTTGCAGAAAACAAACCACTACTTATCATTTCGTAGTTTTCCTTTGGAATCTTATAAATTGTTACAGCTTCAAACTCATAAAGATCTTGACACATTGGTCGAAGACCATCTAAATCCTCTGTGTGAAGTCTTGACCAATTTATCATATCTTCTATTGAAATGCTTCCATATTTTGGTTGAATATACTCAAGAATTTTTTCTTCCCATGCTTTATATTTATTACTTACTCTAAGCTCAGCTTTATTTCCATTTAGGGCTAACAATTCAACACTAAAAAATCCAACTGTTTTTCGTTCCCCTAAGTTTATTTTTGTAGTAGCACCAAGACTATTTGATCTGAGAGCATGAATATAGGATATTGGTTTTACAGAAATGAAATCATTATCAATTTTAACAACTCTTATTCCGTAAAGAGAGTTTAATCTCACAACACCTTTATTTCGAACATTTTTTTCTTTAACTGTATCAAAAGACCTAGATATTAAAAATGTATCAAATCTTTGAGTCTTCCAAAGCTCTTTAGGATAATTTGACATAACAGCAATGCCATTTTCAAATTCATCAATTACATAATGAAAAGCATCTGCCTCTATAACAACACCTTTCTCTGGTCCTACAACAAAAAGATTCTCAGATACACCAGTTGCATGCATTTTTGTTACAGCATCTTTTGTAAGAAGTGAAATTGCTTGATCTTCATTTTCTGCCCTTTCACATGAATATCTAATCCAGTCAAAGTCATCCCAAGCATTTTTTGTAGGATTTATCCATCTTGAACCTGTATCAGCATCACCAAATGCAAGACCTGCATCAGTCAAGGTCATTCCAGCTTTAACAATATTGGGAATTGTATCTTCCTTTGTAGCAACACCAATGAATTTTTTTAAAACCTTACTCTTTAATGGTATTCCAGTCCAAGGATAATGATATGTGTATTCATAACCTTCAGGAATAATACATAATACTTGGAGACCTGGCCTGCTTGGGTCTCTTACTTTTAAGAGCAAATTGTAATTGCCCGCGGTAGCGTCACCACATGCTAGTACGTCTTTACATCCCTCAACATTAAAAGTTAAAAAAATGTTTAAGAATAATAGAATTGCAAAAAATATTGATAATATTCCATGTTTATTCATACAACTAGTTAATAGTATGAATATAATTATATAAAAAGATTATTTGAAAAATAAATGAACTTTATTTCTTTTTAGTCGCCTTCTTCTTTGTTGTAGTTTTTTTCTTAGATGTAGTTTTTGGTTTAATAGTCTTTTTTATTGCTGTCTTTTTGGTAACAGGTTTTTTAGCTGCTGCCTTCTTTTTTTCTTTCTTTGGCTTTGGTGTTTTCTTTGCTTTCTTTTTTTCTACTTTTGGTGTTTCAATTTTCTTCTCATCTTTTGGTATCTCTTTTTCTTTTGTTTCAGGCTCTTTTACTTCTTTGGTCTTTTTATCATCCTTTGGTTTCTTTTCCTTTTTCTCTGGTTTTTTTGGTTCTTCTATCTCTTCCTTTTTAGGTTTCTTCTCTTCTATTACAATAGTAGGATGTGATATTACTTCGGTTTTATGAATCTCTATTCTTTTTACGGGATACAGTTTCTTACAATTTTTATAGATATCACTACCCATCCTACCGTCTAAAATATTTTTCATAAATTCAGAAAGTGTACTATGCTTTGCTCGATTAGATATTGTTGTTTTCATTGCTTCTCTAACAACTTTTCTTTGCGAATTCTGAATTCTTTTATCAGTTGTAGCAAATGGTTTAACTCTAATTTTTGCTCCATCACGAGTATCAACATCATAAACCCCCTCAATCTTTGATCGTCTCCTTCTAATCATTCTTCGAAGGTAATCTGATGTAAGAGTATGTCCTGAAAATTGAGTATGAGCTTTATCTTCTTCTACCTTGTTTATTTTAAAAAAAAGGATTATATGAGATTTTCGAAAATCATTTGTTAAATCTTGAAGAGATATCCCAGTTACTCTATTTATTAGATATTCAGGATTATCTGTCATTGTGTCAGCAATAGTAACACTATCAAAAGCCGGTGGTGCAATTATATTATACCAGTTCTTTGCTTTCCATCTATCTTTAACCTTACGTGCTGCCGCTCTTGATCTTGCTTTTGCCATACTTATCCCTTTTTTTTAAATAATTATTTAAATAGGTTTTTTGGGTAATACACTCCTTATACTTAAAATATGCTGATGGGCTTAAAAAATAAAAAAAAGAAATGGGAGATTATGTATCAGATTCTTCTACTTTTAAAGCAATTCCTGAAGCAAATACAAATGGATCTCTACTTGACTCTTCATTTCCAGGAATACTTATTGATAGTCCTGTGAAGAAACTTAAGTTCACAGTTACCGGTTCAGTATCAACAGTAACTCTTTTTACTCCCCCTAGTCCTATGCTTGTAATTTTTCCTTCTTCCATATATACATTGCCTTTTGGCATAAAAATTCTTAATGGGATAAAACCAGTTAGAACAACTGTTAATAAGACAAGTGGAAAGAATACAATAAAAATTACAAACATTTCCGCGAAAGATGAGGCATTACCTATCAATCTTAGAAATCCTTCCAGGGCTAGAACGCCTATGTATGAAACAAAAAGACCTTTTCCAATTGCATTGAAAAAACATAAGATATTTGATAGATTATCTCCATTTTTTCCTTCTAATAATTTAAAAAGATTAGATCTTTTATTTGATTCAAGTATTTGATTATACTCTTCATTTGTGTAAAATTCTTGATAATTATCTTCAAAAATACCTTTACTATTTATTTGCTTTTCATAATATGAAATCGTCTCTTTATCATTACTTATAATTGCTTCATTGAGATTAGTTAGTATTTCTTTTATTTCCTCTGCTTCCTCAATACTTACTTTAGTTTCAATTGTACTGGAAGGATTGCCTAAATATTTATTCACTAATATATTAACAGTTTCTGTTGATGCAATTTCCTCTAGATTACTTGCAGTGATACTAGATGAACAACTTCCTAAAACAATAATGGCTGCTATAATTGTGCTGATTATTATCATTTTTTTCTTCATATTTTACTCCCCATTTTTTATATTCATGTTTTAATATTTAAAGCTTCTGTACTTTATATTTGTTCTCTTCCAAGGGAAGTTTTAAATACTAAATAATTATATACCCACATAAATCCCACGAGGTTAATTATGAACTCGATTGTAAAGTTAGATACAAGAGGGCGTTTGGTGATTCCAAATGAATTCCGAGAAATCTTAAATCTAAAAGAAGGAGATGAAGTTTTAATTAGCCTCGACTCAAAGACAGATACTATACTAATTAGTCCAACATATGGAGAACCAAAGAATCTAGTAAGAATAGAAATCGAATTCAGTGATATGCCTGGTTGTTTGGCTAAAATTGCAGAAAAAATTGCAAAGATGAAAATAGATTTAGTTATGACGGAATCAAAAAGCTCTCAACGAGGGAAAAAAGCTAGATGGGATATCATAGCTGATATTTCAAAATGTTCAAGTTCCTTAAATGATATTAAACAATTATTATTGCAATCTGGTTTTATTGAGTCTATGAGTATCACGAAGATAGCTCGTGGTAGTCTTCATTGTTAAAAATATATCAATATTACTGGAAGATTTCAATATTGATAAATTTCTAATAAAAAAATTAAGGGAGGAAGAAAGGTATGAAAAAAAATAAAATAATTAAAATTTTGGCAGTTTTAATTTTCTTTATATTATTATGGATGAACGTTACTTCTTCATTTGATTTAAGAATTGTTGAAAAACAAATATTGAAAAAAAATTATGGTATTACCTTTTATGTCGGGGGAACAGGACCAAATAACTATTCAACAATTCAAAGTGCTATTAATGATACAAATCCAGGTGATACAGTTTTTGTCTATGATGAATCATCCCCATATTATGAAAATATTATGATAGATAAATCTATAATATTGGCTGGTGAAGATAAAAATTCAACTATAATAGATGGATTTAGAAAAAAGGAAGTAATTTTTATTGCTGCTGATAATATAGAGGTTAGAGATTTTTTAATCAGAAATAGTAGCAAAAATGGAGTTGGAGTAACAGTTTATAAATATGCGAATTATGTTAAAATTGTTGGAAATATAATTAAAGGAAACTTTTTGGGAATTTTTTTATATAATCCTGGATACCATCAAAAAATAAACCAAGGAAAATATTTAGGTCCTAATGAAAATTATATAGTGAAAAATTTCATAATAAATAACACAATTGGTATTTCTCTACGTGGTTCAAATGATAATCTAATTAAATATAATTGGATAGAAAATAATAATTATGGCATAACAATAACTAGAGATGACTATCCAACTGCTCC
This sequence comes from uncultured Thermoplasmatales archaeon, assembly GCA_964533085.1. GTDB lineage: Archaea > Thermoplasmatota > E2 > DHVEG-1 > DHVEG-1 > SG8-52-3. Next base: position 4,610 of record CAZHIY010000091.1, read on the forward strand.
TCCTTCATATGGAAATAAGATAACAAAAAATGTATTTATAGGGAACAATAAAAGCGCCTTTGATGAATGTAACAATAGATGGATATCGAATTATTGGGATAATTGGATTGGTTTAAAATATAAGATATTGAGATTTATTCCATATCGAATTCCTGGAATGTTTCGATTTAATCTTGATTGGAGACCTGCAAAAGAACCAATTAAGATTGAATAAGCTTTTCAAGAGCTTTATATCCTCTCATAGCATCTTTTTTATTGATTATAAAGGTTAGCTCAGTATTTGTTGAAACAATTTCATAAATGTTAATATTTTCCCAAGCTACATTACGAATTATGTTAAATATTACACCAGGTGTATAGAAAAAATCTTTAGAAAATGTCATTGTTAAAGATACCAATTTTTCTTCTGTCATTAAAATTTTTTCATCCTTTAGAATCTCAAGTAATTTATTTTTATATCGTTCATTTGTAACAATAATAACCTCCGAGCTCCCCTGTATAATGTTTAATATATCACTTTTTTCAAAATCTACGATGTCATATAATTTTTTAAGCTTCATTAGTAGTGAAGGCGATCTTAAAACAGCGATATCACAAATCTTCGTTTTCATTATTATATCCGATGAATAGTTAAAAGAGACAGTTTTGTGTTTTTGTTTTATTTGATTTGAATATCTCCTTAGTGCCATTTCTATCGCATGTTTTTTTACAGGTTTTCCAATGATTTCCTCGATTTCTGATTTCAATTGACTTGCCAATGAAGCATAAGATATTATATTTTGATTCATAGATTCTTGAATATAAACGTTATCATCGACTAATTTTTGTACAATATTACTTATTGTTACCATCACAAACACCATAAGATATTTGTGATTATAATCACAATAAGTATATATATACTTTTTTGTTAAATATCTCACAGATAATATGTTAAAATGTGTTGAATGTGGTACAAGAATTAATATCGATATTATGCAAGGGGAAAGAATAGAGTGTGATGGGTGTGGAATTGAACTAGAGTTAATCGGTAATTCACTTATTGGTTTGCAACTAGGGCCTTCTGAAGAATAATGGTGAATTAATGGTAGAAATCCTTGATACTACACTGAGGGAAGGCGAACAAGCACCCGGAGTTACTTTTAGTATAGAGGAAAAACTGACAATTGCGAATTTGTTAGATGATTTTGGAGTAGACATAATAGAAGCAGGACATCCAATAGTTACAGATGATGTTTTTAAAAGTGTAAAACTTATATCAAATCAAGGATACAATGCTGATATACTTGCCCACTGTAGAGCAAAAAAAGATGATATAGATTATGCAATTTCATGCGATGTAGATTGGGTCGGAATCTTTTTCTGTGTTTCAAAAAAAAGATTAAATCAACACTTCAAATTAGATTTAGATAAAGCAATTGAACAAATTACAAATACAATAGCATATGCAAAAGACCATGGATTAAAAGTAAGATATACTCCTGAAGACTCAACTAGAACTGAATATCAATCTCTAATTAAAGCATCAAAAGCAGCCATTGAATCTGGAGCAGAAAGAATAAGTATTGCAGACACAGTTGGGGCAATGACACCTATTAATATGTACAATTTTGTAAAGAAATTAATAGCGGATTTAAATGTAAAAATTAACGTCCATTGTCATAATGATCTAGGTCTTGCTACAGCAAATTCTTTAGCAGCATATGAAGCTGGAGCTACACTTATTGATGTAACAGTAAATGGAATAGGGGAACGGGTTGGAATAACTCCTCTTTCAGAAATATGCCTTGCTTTAAATTGTTTTTATAAAGTGGAAAAAAATTGGAAACTGGATAGACTTGCTAAGATTTCACAGATAGTTTCTGATTATTCAGATATTAGTATTCCACCAAATATGCCTATTGTTGGTGAAAATGCCTTTTTACATAAAGCAGGTCTTCATGTCTCAGCCGTTGTGAATAATCCGAGTCATTATGAATTATTTCCAGCTGAGCTTGTTGGTAAAAAAAGGGATTTTATATTAGATAAAATGGCGGGAATTCAAACTGTTAAACAAAAATTAGAGAAAATGAAACTTGAAGCAAATAAAGATGATGTTGAAAAGATATTAAATTATGTTAAATTAAAGAAAAAGGGAACAGTTTCAGAAAATGAAATCCTGAATTTTTTTATAGATCAGCGATATGAAAATATTATGTTCCAATGATGCTAAAAAGATTAGTTTCATTTAATTAAAATTTATTTTCAAAATAATGCTCCGATAAAATTATTTGTTTTACAAATAAATAAGATATCTTTATATAAATATAAAATATTAATATTTTATTTCATGAAAAAAATATTAAAAAACAGAATTTCAATACTAATTATAATACTTTTATTATCTTCTTCTATACTTCAAATAAAAGCAAATGGTAATTACAATTCACTAGATATTGATAAACTTACATATAAACAAGAAATAAATATTCCAATTGATACAAGTAATGATATTGCAAAATTCCAACCTATCGATCTACGAGTAGAGTTTTCTAATCCTTGCTGGTCAATAGATGAAAAACATCATTCAATCCGAGTAGGTATTGATGATGGTTCGGATTTGGTAGAAATAGATTCACAGATTTATGATTTGGAATACATTGATGATACTCATATTAAATCTTGCAGCCTTGTTTTTCTAATACCTGAAAAGGCAAATGGAAAAGAAAAGTATTATGTTTTTTATGATTCATCAGAAACAGAAGCCCCAAATTATGAAGATCATTTAACCTTAGAAGATACACATTATTATTTTGAACCTATATCCGGACAAAAAATAGATTTCGATTATTTCGGGATATTTGAAGATGGATTAATAATTTATGCAGTAATACAAAAAGGAGAAATCATCGGAAATCCAGTATCTCACACAATAGCTAAATGTATCCCTAATGCAGCCTTTCTAGAAACCAACACTATAGAACAACTTGCGGCTTTTGATTTAAGATATGGTGTTAAAGGTGAACCAGATTATACAGGTCCTTCAGCAGCAACAAAGGCAACTAAAAAAATCATTGTTGATGGCAATTTAATGGTTAAATTAAGGGTAGAAAGCACGTCACCCGAAGGAAATAGTATAACAGATAATATTTACACCTATTATTTTTGTCCAACTGAAACAAAAAGGATTTTTGTTAATGTAGCTCATAATGTAATAAAAACAATCGATATTGAGGATCCAGATGTCTTAGATGGAGTATATACAGGAATTATAACCATAAAAGCCAGAAGTACGACAATTGAAAAGATGAACGTTGGTAACATACTCCCAAATCTAAATGTATATGACGAAAGTGAGTCAATCAAAGAGTATTATGTACCACCTGATCCTGAATCTGTTGCAAAGGAAATAATTTTGTCAACAGAGGATGATATAGATCTTGGAAGTAAAGGATGGGTATCTTTAAGTACACTTTCTAGAAAATATACGCTATTATAATTTATCTTGTTTTAAAGA
>CAZHIY010000092.1:0-8064 GCA_964533085.1 uncultured Thermoplasmatales archaeon
TATATTATATATGCATTTTCAAGAATAACAAAAAAGGAATAAGCTAATGAAGTACAGTCTTAAGGGATATGCGTTGTTAATATCTTTAACGCTTTTAATGTCAGGAGAAATTATGGCTGAAGAACAAGTTGATAATAGTTTTGGGGAATTGAATTTAAGTTCTTCAAGGAAAACGCTTTTATATATACCTTTTGACGGTAATTGCGTTCCAGTGCAAGCCGAAGGGAGTATTGAAAAAAAACAAGATAGTTGATTTCTAAAAAGATAAAAATGAAATTAGATGAAAATGTGAACTATATCGTATCTGGTCAAGAACGCTCAGGTACATCAATGCTAATGCAAATATTACATTCGGGTAGCATACCAACTGCTTTTGATGACTCAAGACCAGCTGATGATCACAACATAAAGGGATATTACGAATTAGAAGGTGGAAAGATCATTAACAAACTTATTAGAAAAGAATTTCCAATGAATAAATATAAAGGACATTTCATTAAAATCACAGCTTATGGCCTTAAATATCTTCCACCTGGAGAATACAAGATTATCTACTCTGAAAGAAACATAGAAGAAACACTTGATTCAATTCAAAAAATGATCGGAAAAAAAGAACTAAACAGAGATGAAACAAGAAATAACATAATCAAACTAGACAATTTAATAAAAAATGAAATTCAAGCTAGAAGCGATATTCATGTCTTATTTGTAAATTATAACAACATATTAGAAAATCCAAAGGAAAATATTAAAAAAATACTCAACTTTCTAGATTTACCTGAAGACAACTTGCAAAAAATGATTGTCACAGTTGATTTAAAAATATATCACAATAGACGAAAAAATGAATAAAAATAATATTTCTAATGGAAAATTCACACTTTCAAAATATAGTAATATTATCTTCATAATCATTGCATTTTTAATCCTTGCAATTTTTTATTTAATTCCAACTCCCGAAGGATTAACTCATAATGGCAAAGTTATGATTGGAATATTAATAATGGCTGCAATTCTTTGGATTATAGAACCAATACCACTTGCAGTAACAGGCCTTTTAATAATGATAATCCAACCAATAATGCATGTTCTGCCTCCAGATGAAGTTTTTTCATCCTTTGGTAGTCAAGCAATTTTTTTTCTAGTAGGAGCATTTATTATAGCTGGAGCAATTGAAAAACATGGCCTTCATAGAAGAATAGCATTAAGATTTCTTAGTCATTTTGAAAAAACCCCTAGAATATTTACATTTGGCATCATGTCTTCATGTGCATTTTTATCCTTTGCTATGCCTGCACATGGTGTTGCTGCATTGTTTTTACCTATTGTTGTTTCTATCTTAATTGCGATGAAAATCACTCCTAGACAAAGCAATTTTGGTAAAGTCAGTATGTTATGTGTTGCTTATGGATGTTCTATTGGAAGTATGGGTACACTTATTGGTGGAGCTCGAAATCCATTGACTATAGGACTACTTTCCGATCTTTCCCCTCCGATTAATGTAACCTTCTTTGATTGGATGATTTATTCTATGCCAGTAGTTTTTATTTCTATACCTCTAGTTTGGATTATATTACAATTTTCTTTTCCTATTGAAATAAAGGATATATCTGAAGCAAAAAAAGAAATAAAAAATCAAGTAATTAAAGCTGGAAAAATGAGTAAAAAAGAAACTATCGTTTTAACAATTTTATTAATTACAATTCTTCTTTGGATTTTCTTTTCTTCTTACCAATACCTCGGACTTGCTGTAATTGCGATTCTTGGAAGTATCCTTTTATTTATAACAAGAACTATTAATTGGAATGATGTTGAGAAACGTGTTCCATGGGGAATTATTTTACTATATGGCGGAGCAATAACACTTGGAATCGGTATACAAAAAACAGGTGCTGGAACATGGATAGTAAATGCCCTTTTTAGCACAGTAGGAATAAATCCTTATTTGGTTGTACTTGTAATAATTATTCTAACAGTTTTACTAACAAACATTATGTCAAATATAGGTGCTGTTGCAATATTATTACCAATTGGTATTGCAATTTCTACTCAGATCCCTGGAATAAGTCCTTTACTTTCAGCAATGATTATTGCCCTAAGTGCAGGGTTTGCCTTTATGCTAGTGATAGCAACACCTGGAAATGCTATAACCTATTCTTCTGGTTATTTTTCAACAAGGGATCTTTTTAAAACAGGAATTATTGCAAATATTGCTTGTATTTTGGTGATTTTTTTTGTAGCAATTATTTATTGGATGTGGTTTTTAGAAATATGAAAGATTTAAATTTTATGAATGTATGTAAAGAGAGGTCGAATAAGGCGTATGTTTAAAGATATATTAGTTCCAATTTCATCAGAATATTATTCAAAAGAATTATTGGAAAGGACTGCATTTCTTGCTGAGAAATTTAAAAGTAGGGTTAATCTAATCTATATAATAGAAGAAAAAGTTTTAAACCAAACAGGTAAACTATCCAATGGTTATAGAACTTCTGATGAAATAGCAGAAACAAAAAAGGATATTATTAGAGAACAAAAGCTTACGGCTGATAATATTATTTTTGATGATGCAAAATATTACTTTAAAAGAAAACATATTCCTTTTGAAGAAAAAATATTTGAAGGTGAATTCAGTAGTGTTATTAAAAGAGAAACTAATAGAAAAGAGTATGATTTAATATTAATGGGTTTTGAGAAGGAATGTTTTTTGAATTATCGACTTTTTGATGAATTAGATATCCCTATTTGGATTCAAACTAAAAATGAAGGTAAATCTATACTTTCGATTTGTTCTAATTTAGCACCTAACCAAAAGGTCCCAGAGGTAAGTATTAAGCTTTCCAAGGTTCTTGGTTGGGATTTAAATATGCTTTATATTGCAGATATTGAAGATAGTGTTCAAGTTGATAAAAACGGAAAAAGATCTGACAAAAAGCCTGAAAGAGATCTACTTTTTAATGGTCAAAGCTTTGTAGATGATATGGAGAATAAAGGAATAAACATCAAATTAGTAACAGGTAGTTTAGAGAAAGTAACATTAAAAGCAGCAGAAGAAATAAATCCAAATCTAATAATTATAGGTAGAGAACAAAAGAAAAAAGGTATCTTAGGATTGCCTATTAAACATCTGAAAAAAAAACTTGCGGAAAAATGTAAATATTCATTATTATTTGTAAATTAAAACATTAAATTAAAGGTGAAATTAAATTTAAAATATCTTTGTCTTTTTTACTTATCTCTAAAAGTTCGGACGGGGTTATAAAAATTCTATTTTCTTTGTTTTTTAGAAAATCAATAACCTCATTTATAATGTCGAACTGTTTGCCAGACAGATTGGCATGATGAAATTGTAAAGTATATATTCTACAATCTTTTTTCTTATTATAATCAGTAATAAATTCATTTATTGAACTCTGCTTTAGATTATCTGATAAAGGAATTGTAAATAAACTATGTTTTGCTTTTCTCCAAGAAAACATTACTTTAAATTCATTTTTTAATAGAGGGTTTGTTATAGTATCATTCCAAATATTTCCTGGTGGACCAAAACAAATCGCTTTTTTTTTCAAAAATTTACTCTCAGCAAGTCTATATTTTCTTAAACTTAGGTTATGACTTTTCGAACTTCTATCAAATTCTACGGGTAATATTCTATTTTTTTTCCAAATTTTTTTAAGTAAAAATGGTAGGCGACCATGAGAATAACCATGACAAAAAATTTCAATTCTAAGTGGATCAAGTGAATTTAATAATTTTACTAATTCTTGATTCGTCATATACTTACCAATTAATCCAATAGCTGCTTTTGCATCATTTTTTATAATAATGTTAATCCATTTTTTTAAACCATGAATATCTTTTCCAATGTCATCATCTTTGAAAATCACATATTTTTTCAATAAAATTACCTCATTTTTTATATGTAAGAATATGAATCAATTAATATTTTATGACATCATCGAATATTTTGTTAGTAAATGTAAAATATGCGATTAAAGCTTACACTTAGAGGTAGATTTTAATGAAAGCAGTGATTTTAGCCGCAGGTGAGGGTAAAAGATTACGACCTTTCACTGAAACAATTCCAAAGGTTATGTTACCAGTTGCCAATAAACCGGTTTTGGAGTATGTTATTGATTCTGTTAAAAATAATGGAATAGATGAAATAATTATTGTTGTAGGATACAAAAAAGAAGTTATAATGGAGCATTTCAAAAACTACAAGGGTGCTAAAATCACCTATGTTGTTCAGGACAAACAGCTAGGAACTGGTCATGCACTATTGCATGCTAAGAGTAACATAAAAGATACTTTTATTGTCTTGTCTGGAGATAATATAATAGATAATAAAAGTATTTCAAAATTAATAAATGATGATTCAGAATATTCAATATTGATTAAGGAACATCCAAATCCATCAAAATATGGTGCTGTTTTTATTGAAAAGGAAAAGCTTAGAGAAATTGTAGAAAAACCTAAAGAAGAAGTTGGAAAGTTTATCTCAACAGGTATTTACAAATTACCAAAGGAAATATTTGAAATAATTAGTGAATTGGCCTCTCAAGGAATTTATGATCTATCTTCAACAATACAATTAGTTGTTGACAAAGGTGAAAAAATAAATACAATAATTGCAGATTTATGGAGAGATATTGTCTATCCATGGGATTTAATTCATTTAAATGAAACTATGATTAAAAGAACGCCTTCATCATTAGGAGGAACTATTGAAAAGGGAGTTACAATTAAAAATGATGTATCTGTTGGTAGAGATACTACAGTTTATTCTGGATGTTACATTGTAGGACCAGTAATTATCGGTGAAGGTTGTGAAATTGGACCAAATGTATGTATTTTTCCGTCTACAACGATTGGCAATAACTCCGTTGTTCAACCTTTTAGTCAAGTTGGAAATACTGTCATTATGAATGATGTTCATATTGGTTCAGGTTCTGTTATAAAAAATTCTGTTATAGGTAGAGGTTGCATAATTGAAAATAATTTTTCAAGTTTAGATGGTTCTTCAACAATTGAAATTGAAGGAGAATTTAAAAAATTAGAAAAAATAGGATCAATGATTGGCGAGGATTGTAATATTGAGAGTAATGTAGTTGTTAAGCCAGGTAAAATAATTGGTAGAAGATGTAATATTGCTTCGTTAAAAATAATTGGAGATAATTTACCTAGTAATACTAAAGTGATGTGACGTGTGTGGAATAATTGGCTATAATGGATTTAGGAAAGCAAACGAAGTGCTAATTGATTGCTTAAAAAGACTTGAATATAGAGGATATGATTCAGCAGGAATTGGAATAATTGGAAAAGAATTACAAATATACAAGGATGTTGGTGAGATATCCAAATTAGAAAAGGAAATCCCTTCTTTTGATGGAGATATTGGTATTGGTCATACCCGATGGGCAACGCATGGAGCAGTTACAAAAGAAAATGCTCATCCTCAATTAAGTAGTAATAAAAAAATTGCTTTAATTCATAATGGAATAATTGAAAACTTCAGAAAATTAAAGGAAGATTTGGAAAAAAAGGGAGTTAAATTTAATTCTCAAACAGATTCTGAAGTTATTGTACAATTAATCAATGAAAATTACAAAGGTAATCTTAGAGATGCAGTTATTTCTACAATTAAACAATTAAAAGGCTCATATGCCATTGCGGTAGTTTGTAGAGATGAACCTGATGTTCTTGTTGGTGCAAGAAAAGAAAGTCCGCTTGTAATTGGAGTGGGCGACAATGAAAATTTTTTAGCCTCTGATATTTCAGCTTTATTGAAATATACAAACAGAGTTAAATATCTTGATGATGGTGAAATTTGTGTTCTTTCAAAAACCTCTATTAAGGTTTTTAATGAAAACAAAAAAGAAGTGACAAAAAAAGAAGAAATAATTGATTGGGAATTAAAAGATGCAGAAAAGTCAGGTTTTCCACATTTTATGCTTAAAGAAATTTTTGAACAACCTGATACCATTCATAAAGCACTTTTAGGAAGGGTATCAGAAGTTGATAGATCAATAAAATTACATGAAAAAGTCGAAGATTTACTAAATTATGATATTCAATCCATTCATATTATTGCATGTGGAACTTCATATTACTCAGGTCTTGTTGGTAAATATTTAATAGAACAATTAACTAATATCCCAGTATTTGTAGAATTAGCATCTGAGTATAGATATTTTGGAATAAAAAATGAAAAATCCCTAATTATAGGTGTGACTCAATCTGGTGAAACCGCTGATACCTTAGCTGCTCTAAGAGAAGCAAAAAACGCAGGTTGCAGAACCCTTGTCATAACAAACGTTATGGGAAGCACTGCGACAAGAATTTCTGATGCATATATTTTAACTCAGTCAGGTCCTGAAATTGGTGTTGCTGCAACTAAAACATTCACCTCACAAATTCTTATTTTATTATTGATAGCATTTAAACTAGCGGACTTAAAAAATAAATTAGGATCTGATGAATTATCCAAATATATATTGCATCTGAAAGAATTACCAAGAAAGGTAAGAGAAGTTCTTGATAATAGTGATAAAATATTAGACATTGCACTTCAATTAAAAAATGTAAATTCAGTATTTTTCATTGGCAGAGGTATAAATTATCCTCTATCATTAGAAGGTGCATTAAAATTAAAGGAGATATCATACATACATGCAGAGGGTTTTGCAGCAGGTGAACTTAAACATGGTCCATTTGCTTTACTAACTCAAATCACTCCGGTTATTACAATAATCACTAGAGACAATACTTATGATAAAATGATAGCAAACATTGGTGAGGTAAAAGCTAGAGGTCCTGAAGTTATTGCTATTGCTGATGAAAACGATACTGAAATTGAGAAGCATGCTGATTTTGTTATAAGATTTCCTGGAAATTCAAGTCCGCTTTCGTGTATACCGATTATTGTGATACTTCAACTTTTAGCATATCATGTAGCAAATCTAAGGGGATGCTCTATTGATAAACCACGTAATCTTGCAAAATCTGTTACTGTTGAATAGAGGTATTTAGAAAATGAAATGTGTAATTTTAGCAGCTGGTGAAGGAAAACGGATGCACCCATTAACGTATACCCGACCTAAAGTAATGCTTCCTATTGCAAATAAACCAATACTTGAATGTAACCTGTTAAATGCAATAAAAGCGGGCTTAAAACAATTCATCTTTGTTGTAGGCTACAAAAGTGAGATGGTTAGAAATTATTTCCAAAATGGTAAGAAATGGAATATTAAAATTGATTATATAAACCAAGGTAGCGCTCTAGGTACAGCACATGCAATCGGTATGGTTGAAAAATTTACAGAAAATTTCATTGTTTTATCAGGTGACACAATTTTTAATATAAAAGATATAAAAAAGATTGTAGCGAAGAAAAATAGTATGGGTCTTGTTCAAGTAGAAGACCCTAAAGAATATGGAATTGTAGAAACAAAAAAAGGAAAAGTAATCAAAATCTACGAAAAAATGGAAACACCTATTTCAAATGTTATCAATGCAGGTATTTATCATTTTGATAAAAAAATCTTTGATTTTATTAAAAAAACAAAAAAATCATTACGAGGGGAATATGAAATCACTGATTCTATCAATATGATGATTAAGGAACTAGAAATTGAAGGAATCATTTTAGATGAATGGAGAGATGTTGTTTATCCTTGGCATTTGCTTGATGCAAATGAAGAAATTTTGAATAAGATTTCTAAAAAAATTGAGGGAATTATAGATAAAAATACAACTATAAAAAATAAAATTATTGTTGGTAAAAATACTAAAATTCTGAGTGGAAGCTATATTGAAGGACCTGTTATTATCGGAGAGAATTGTAAGATTGGACCGAACTGTTACATAAGACCATGCACATCAATTGGAAATAATTGTCACATTGGTAACGCCTGTGAAGTAAAAAATTCAATTGTATTTAATAATAGTAACGTCCCTCATCAAAATTATTTAGGAGACTCTATTATTGGTGAAAATTGTAACCTTGGAGCCGGAACAAAGGTTGCAAACTTACGTCTTGATAAAAAAAATATATCCGTTTTT
>CAZHIY010000093.1:0-7905 GCA_964533085.1 uncultured Thermoplasmatales archaeon
GATGTTATTTCAAGTTTATGGGTAAAGTTACCTCCGTTTGGACCTGATATATTATCTAAGCTGTCCAGAGTAACATTCCAAAGATCTATATCAATCATTTCTTCGTTGATTATATTATCTGCCGCATATACTTCTCCTTCAGTTCCAAATGCTCTCCCCTTAGGAATATCATATTTCCAATTAATACCTTCTAAAGTTATTATTTTGCTTAATTCTTCAGTAACCTTTTCAATATAAGTACTATTTAAAACATTATAACCTTCATTCTCAGGTGGATCTGTAACTGCTTTTACAATTATTATGTTTGGTATAAAAATGATACAGTGGAAAATCATCATCAGCATAATTAATAAAATAAATATTTTTTTCCTCATCAGTATATCCTCCTTTGATAAAATCCTAATATTATTTTTGATTAATAAGAATTTACTATTTTTTAAAAAAAGTAAATAATTAAAAAGATTTTAAGTATTTGTTTAGCTTAGGATATGCCCCAGGAGAGTAAAATCACTTTTAAAATCAGTATCTAACATGATTTTTTAAGTGCTTCTCGAAGAAATGAATAACTGAAAAATCCCGATTTATCTACAATCTATTTATAAACCAACAGGTTAGCTAAACAAATACGATTTTAAAAATAATTTTGCTTAATAAAAAGATTATTAAGTAAGATTTGTAATATATAGAATATTGGGGGAAATATATTCTGAAAGAAAAATTCATTAAAACATTTTTAGTATTTGGGATTATGTTGTTAGTAGTACCTTCAGTAATTAGCTCAGAAAATCTTCTAGTTGATAAAAAAGTTGTAAATAAGGAAATTGATATTCTAAGACCTTTACCAATTTTTTCGGATAAAAGTTGTACACTTGAATATATAAAATATGAAAAATATCTATATGAAGAATATTCTGAAGCCACTAAGGATAACATCTTTTTAAAAACTGAGTCTATAAAGTCAGATATAATTAAAAACCGTATAGATCCAATTGATTCTGCTTGGCCTATGAAATGTCATGATAATAGACATACTGGTAGGAGTCCTTATAGTACCGCCAGTAATCCATATGATGAAAAATGGAGATTCTGGACAGATGGGTGGATAGAAGACACACCAATTTTAGATAGTGATGGGACAATCTATTTTGGAGGAAGTTATGGAGGACTAACAAGGTATCTCTTTGCTCTAAATCCTGACGGTACTCTAAAATGGAAATATAAGACAGGAGGATTATTATTAGGCTCTTCTCCAGCTATTGCTGAAGATGGAACTATCTATATTGGTTCTTGGGATGACTATTTACATGCTGTAAATCCTGATGGTACACGTAAATGGCGATTCTATACCGATGACGATATATCATCTTCTCCAGCCATTGGAGATGATGGGACAATATATATTGGGACTATGGACACATTAACTGGTAATATATTTGCTATTAATCCAGATGGTACTGAGAAATGGCGTTATTCTACAGGATATTATATCACTGGTGATCCTGCTATAGGAGATGATGGTACGATATATATCGGTTCTCAGGATGATTATCTATATGCTATGAATCCCAATGGAACTCTAAAATGGAGATATAAAACAGGACATCGTGTAAGAGGTCCACCATCTATTGCAGATGATGGTACTATCTACGTTGGTTCAGTTGATAAACATCTACACGCAGTATATCCTAATGGAACGATGAGATGGAAGCATTATGTTGGGGATGAAATATCCACTAATCCATCACTTGGAGAGGATGGTACAATTTATTGTGGTGGTAACAAGTTTTGGGCAATAAATCCTAATGGAACACGGAAATGGACTTTTAATATGGATAATAATAGACATGTTGATTCTTCTTCACCTGCAATCTCAGCTGACGGTACAATTTATTTTGGTACAAATATTGGTGATGGTGAGGGAGGCGAGATAATTGCTGTAAATCCAGAGGGGACAGAAAAATGGAGAAAGAAGATAGCAGGATATTGGGTTGAATCCTCCCCATCTATAGCTGAAGATGGAACTGTCTACATAGGTTCATCAGATGGAATGGATAGAGGTTATCTTTATGCTTTTAACAGAGCAGATTTGAGTGCAGATGCAGATGGACCACATTATGGTTTAATAGATGAACCTGTACAATTCAATGGTACTGGTTTTGGAGGATACAAACCTTATTCTTGGCACTGGGACTTTGGAGATGGAGAAACATCAACTGAGCAAAACCCAACTCATACATATACAACACCTGATAACTACACAGTCACATTGATAGTTACTGATAACACCAGCAATACTACTATGGATACTACCTTTGTATGGATTCAAGATGGTAATAGTCCACCTGATACACCAAGTATAGATGGACCAGTGAATGGTAATACAGAAACAAAATATGATTATACTATCCAATCTTCAGACCCAGAAGGACTACATATCTGGTACTATATTGACTGGGGAGATGGTAAGAACACTGGTTGGATAGGACCATATAGTTCTGATGTTGAGATTGTCAGAGGTCATAAATGGCTAGAGAAAGGAACATACACAATCAGATGTAAATCAAAAGATCCTTATGACGATGATAGTGACTGGGGTGAGTTAACTATAGAGATACCAAGAACAAGAGCATCATCTTATCATTGGTTTGATTTGCTATTGGAGCATTTTCCAATGCTGGAAAAACTAATAGGATTATTTTTTAATATCCCTCGATAGCCTTGAGAACATTATTGATTTTTACTAGTAAATTCGTGTTCCCTTCCCGACGGGATCATACACTCCTGTTGAATTATACATTTTTATAGAAAAATGAGTAAAAGGGGATATATACCTAAATAAGAAATTCAAATCTATTCTTAATTATTCTGATTTCATATCTAAAAATAAAAAAGAGATAATTTATTTTATATTTAGCTATATTTATAATTACTTGCTATCATCACTGGATAACTATCAGTAGCGCTGGCAATTCCAGAAATAAGAAAATGATGGAAGGTTAAAAATGTTTGTATTAAGGCAATTGGTCGGTTTTTGGTTTAGGTTGTTCAAAGGTTCCGTGTGGCCCGGGTTTGCTCAAGTCTAAGCCTGGAATACGGTCAAGTATCTCTTGCATTTTTTGTTTGAGGTCCTCGATTTCTTTTGCATGCTTTTTTTCAAGTGTTTCTTTTAATGCTTTTATGGTGTCATAATCGTCAATGGTTGGTTGTATTCCCCTGATTTTCTTTTGTAATTCTTCCTCGCCGCGTAAATCGTATTGTTCCCTTCTTTGAATTACCGTGTGAGCTTTCCATCCAAAGTATTGTCCGATTTCCGTGTCGTCAAATGTGGGGTTTCTGCTCCCGAACATAATGGTGGCCCTTGTTTTACGATAACAGTGAGGGCTGAGTGTCTTTTTTATCCCTGTTGCCTCTTTAAGTCTGTTGAAATGTACATTGATTGAATTGGTCGCCATATGATTCATTTTATTAGTTCCAGCATAGCTCGGAAATAGTGGGTCCTTAGGATTCTGTGTAGGATGCATCTCCATCCATCTGATAAGCTGTTCAGGTCTTCCAGTTAGAGCTATATTCCTTGGTATTGTTTTGCTATCTCGTATGATTATTATTGATTCTATTTTAAGTCTTGATACATCCTCATATTTCATCCTATTGATTTCATCTGGTCTGCCACCAGACAGATATAATGTTTCATACAAGGCACTCCATTTTGGGTCGTGTTTACTATGTTGGATTATTTTACTATATTCTTCATCTGTTATCAAATATTTTTTACGGTCTGGGTCTGAGTTCTTCGTCAATAAATCCTGTGAGGGGTATTCAAACCATTTCATATGCTCTGGTCTTTCAGTCTTACCAAGTTTTTTATACCATCTGTAAAACTTGATAATTGTTGAAGCATATTGTGGTTTGCTACTTAATCCTAAGGTATTCATTAATTTCATTGAGTCCTTTTCTGTTATCTCTGAAAAATGTTTGTTGTTTGATGTTTTCAAAAGTTTGCCTAATCTGACATCGTCATTTAAGAGTGTTTTTTTGCTTTTGTTATTTGCTTTTCTATACTCCTTATATCTTTCCAAAATCTGTTTGTTCGTTTCCATATTCTTCAACTCCTGTTACTTATTCCTAATGCTAAGTCTCTATTTAAATTTTACTAAATCTTGACATAGAGGCTACATTTAGTATATAAATTCTAACATTCCAAAGTATTGTTATAAATCCTATGGTTCTAATTGAAAAAAAATAAGAATAGTTGAATTGGTTTATTTTTTACTTAAATGTTTGTTTAGGCCCTCTTATTTAAGAAAGTATATTATTAGAAATCACCAGATATCATGACCAAAATAATTGCAAATACAAGCCATAATATTGGATACCTGACTCCAAACATATATGCTTTTATTGAATCACTAGCAGTATTGCCTGCGTTATCGTAAGCAATTACTTCAATTGTATGAAATCTTTTTAGGGGATCATCAAGATCGTATGTATATGGTAATTCATCATCAGCCTCCTTTAACTCTCCATCAATGTAAAATTCGACTTTCTCTATTCCAGAATCTTTATCAGATGCATCAACTGCTACAGTAACTTGTTTAAAAATGATTGGGAATATAAATCCACCTAATTTTTGATTAAATATGTATATTCCATAATCTGGTTTTATGATTTTTACTTTTGGAGCTACATCATCTTCTTTTAAATAGGCATTAACGATTTTATCTCCATCAATTATTATCTCATCAGGATTCTCGTTTCCAGAAAGATCACCACTCCAATAATCAAATATCCAACCATTTTCTGGAACTGCTGTTAGTTCAACTGTGGTTCCATATGGGTATGTTGCTTGATTGGGGTCCTTAATAACAATTCCATTACCTATGATATTTACTGTAAGAGAGTACTCATTTTGTGAAAAATGAGCAGTAACTGATTTATTTCCATTAATTGTAATATATTCAGGATTATTACTTCCACTTAGATCTCCACTCCAATGAGAAAATAACCACGCTTCATCTGGAATTGCTGTTATTTCTACAGTAGTTCCATATGGGTATGACGATAAGTCTGGGTCTTTATTTACCTCTCCTTGTCCGATAATATCAATTGTAAGTGTGTAATGGTTTATTGAAAAATTAGCAGTAACTTCCTTATCTTCATTTATTGTGATATACTCAGGATTTTCACTACTGGTTATATCTCCGCTCCAATGAGAAAATGACCATCCAGTATCAGGAACTGCGGTAAGCTCAACAACTGTTCCATACTCATAGGTTTCTTGGTCAGGATCCTTAATAACCTCCCCGTCTCCTTCGATGTTGATTGTTAGGTTATACTCATTTATACTAAAGTGAGCAGTAACAGTCTTATCGCTATTCATTGTAATATATCCAGGGCTTTCATCTCCAGAAAGATCTCCACTCCAATGAGAAAATGACCAACCTGTGTCTGGTATTGCTGTTAGTTCTACAATTGTTCCATACTCATAGGTTTCTTGATCAGGGTCCTTTGATACTGATCCATTCCCGTCTATATTTATTGAAAGAGTATATTCACATATTTCTTGCTCTGATACAGATATAAATGATTCAGGATTATTCTGATTATCATAAGATAAGCTAATCCAATCTTCATCTCTTGCAATATCAGATATTTGGACTTCGTCGATAACTCCTTCAAAAGCTCTATAGTCATCTGGTGGATTTGATGCTATCCAAACAGATACATCGCTATTGGTTGATATATTTCCAGTTTTTGTGCTACTTCCTAACTCAATTCCATTATTGTAAATTCTCATGTAACTACCATCATAGGTTGCAACAACATTATACCATGTACCAGTGGAAAGACCATCTGTTGAAACAATCAAATTTGAAGTTCCTGAGCTTTCTGTTCTTAATCTATATCTGAACATATCGCCATAATCAGCTGGAGCTATCATCCAGTAATGTTGAGATGAATCCTGCCCTGTTGCCTTAGAAATCAATCTTAAACCGCTAGTACAAAGTGTATTTTCGGAGAAGCTATCAGCATTGAACCATATTGATATGGTTAAACCACTGCCGACAACATCAAAGGTGCCTACATCTATATTGTTATCAATTCCATTAAAATTATATGCGCCATCAATCTTTGCAGAGGAATTGAATGTAGCATTGTCGTTGCTGCCATCGTTATTATTCGATGTCGAATCAATTAATTCTCCAGTTGGCTCATTTAAATGTTGCACCATGACATAGTTTGAATTCCATGTATCTTCGATATTTTCTTGATTCCCACTATCTGAATTTCCATAATATATCCATAGTTTTGTATCTTCTGACGAACTCAAACTGGGAATATTTATCCATGCAATAAGTTCTCCACCACTTCCATCGAAATATTCTATTTCATGGTTAAGTTGGGTTATATTATCTGAATAGATAATAAATACAATATCATCTCCATCATCTTGAGCGTAATTTCCTAAATCACTATCGGAACTAATATGAACTAGAAATGGAAAATTAATCTGATCTACATCTATTTGATCATGATCAATTGTTATAAGTTTTCTATAAGGCCAATTATCATTCCACCAATTATTATTGTCACTCAACAATGTTTTTTTAATGTTTATTTCTGTTGAAGATTTATTGATACTTGCAATATTTACAGAATAAACTGCAGGTATTAAAACAGAAATTATTAAAATATTTATAATAAAAAACCCCTCTATCTTTCTTAAAAATTTTTTCTTATTTGCATTTTCCCCGGTAAACATATTTCATCTCCATTATAATATTAATAATATATTATATAGCTATAATCAAACTAATATAAAAGATTTATTATAAATATATAAACTTATATATATAGATTTTGCGATAAATAAATAATTTAAAATAATAAATTATGAAAATTTAAAAGATATTATAAAATAAGTTTTGTAACTAAAGTAATAATTTAGAAGAAATAATAATTTACTCATTAATCATAAAAAACTTTTCAATATAAATAATGTCGATTATTTTTAAAAATAAATTTGGGTAAAGGAGAAAATAATTAGATGAGGATGGGGCTAAGAAAAGGTGTAAGGGTCCGTATAACCCCTTTTTAATAGTTCCTTTACCCAATTTTATATTAATCACTATATTATATTTAAACTTTTTTATTTTTTATTGGAGAAATAATTAACATTTAAAATAATAGAATATTAAACTAAAAATTTATATATAAATAAACCATATATTTTACTTTAATGTGTGATAATTCATCCAAAGAGGCAAATTACACTTTTACTGAAAAAAGAATGAACAAACGTAAAAGAAATGTTATAAAATTATTTGCTGTCTCTGTTACAATATTGATAATTTTAGGAATATGCGGATTAGTTGCTTATAACTCAGGGTATATTCCAATCAAACGTTTTATGGCCGTAAAAGAACCTATCGGGGAAGCAGATGAAATAAACATTGATGAACATATAAATAAACATCCCGAAATAAGAGAATTTCCATATCTTGATAAAATTAAATATAAAGTGTATGGAACAAATAGATCAATAGATGCAGTCGCAAATGACTATAAGAGACAACTTGGAAAAGAAGGATATAAGGTTCTATACGAAGGAACAGCATACAAAGATGAAATACCTTTCCAATACTATGGTTTTTTAAAAGGACTGACAGGAGTTGGAATAGTAATTACGTCTGATGAAAATATTACATTAAATTATGAAACCTTGGTTTTGTATACAACGGGTAGTGCTTTTGATTATAGAGAAATAATAAGATGGTATAAAGAAAATAATGATTTAATAGGCGATATTTATTTGTAAAGGATATTAAGATTTTTTCTTTTTATTTTTATTATCTTTGCTATGTAAATAGGTTGACCTAAGGGGATGATCTAACCGGTTGAATGTCG
>CAZHIY010000094.1:0-7866 GCA_964533085.1 uncultured Thermoplasmatales archaeon
TCCCAACTTCCCATTCTTCTAAATATTTTTATAACATAATCTCCAGGAGATATTTTTATAAATTTAAATAAAGGTTTACCAATAATCGGCTTAAAATATTCACCTATTGAATATAACTCATTTTTAAGATAAAGTTCTGCTGATAAGGTAAATCTATCAAAGATACTTCTTAAAAATGGAATATTTATTATTCTTCCGATAAGATGTGGATATACTGTTAAGGTGTGGATATCTTTTTCTCCATTCTCTGAATCATCTTCACCCTCGTGGCGATATTTGATTAGTTCTGGAAAATATTCTGATTCAGAAATTACATCTTTATATCCACCAGTTTCAGATGTATAAAACTCAGCATCGAATTCAACTGCTAAGTCAACAGGAATAATTAAATCATGAGTGCTTCCTTTTTCAAATGAATTCCTTCCAAAGCTTATTGAAGCATAATCAACTTCTGTTCCAAGAATATTTAAGTATTCTCTTTCAGCAGATGTTACTTGTATTCCATCTCTTTCATCTCCTCCAGATTTGACAATATCTTTATTAGAGGAAAATATAATACCAAAAGCTTTACCATTTTCACCTTCATCATAGGAAATCCAGGCACCCTCTCCAAGATCACAATCATCAATATAAGGAATTACCCACTCTCTTTCTATGTTTTCTGGGTCAGTGTTTAATTTATATTCCTTAATATTATTATATTCATCAATAATATGGATATATGGAAGGATTTCTCCAAAACGCATTCTTTTTATTCTTCCACTTTTTGATTGAACAGAAGCTAATACACCATACCTGCCATCAACATCTAGTAAACCTGTTACTTCAGATTCCTTAAATACTTGATGTTTTACATGAACAGAAATACGTTTTTCTTCTGTTGGACAGTAATAATATTTGTATAAATTGTTTGTACGTAGATTTTTACTATTTGATTCACTAACAATTCTAAATTCAACCATCAGGTTTCCATCTACAGTGATTTCTTTTGAAATTAAAACTTGATCAGATGAAACCTCATCCTCATCTTGAGTACCATGTTGATAAGATAAAATAAAGGAAGCCAAATTATCAAAATTTGCTGTATCAAATTTTTTAGAATTTGGTTTCATTTTTATTATTCCTTGTGATAATCCCCTATAAATAATCTTACCTTTTTGTCCAATCCCATAAACACAATATCCGTCTTCAGTGATTTTATAATAATCACTTTCTATAGAGACTCCTGAAATTGGAGCATAGTAATAATATGAGTCTTCAATACTAACATGATCTATATAATTGGGTAATGCTCTTTCATTGTCATCGTAATATACAAAATAGAGTTCTTCTCCATTAGCAAAAGTAGGTACTAGGAATACCAATCTACAATTGAGAATATGATTCGGATCTTCAAATTCAAGGTCATAAATTTGTGATTCTAGCTCATGCCATTTGTATCCATCCCAAGAAACTACTCTTATGGAATGTTCATTTTCACTTTTTCCCCAGCATGGATTGATAAATTCTATAAGCAAATCTATAGGTTGGTATATTGCATGAGAGCTAATTGTTGATATAGGTAGTTTTAGCTCTTGTCTAAAGGACCAATCCCTATTCCAGTCAGAAGGTGTATTTTCTTGAGATGTTAAAGAAATGGTTAGGATTGGTGATGTTAGTAGTATTAATGAAATATAAACTAACCATATCTTATTTATACGCATAGGTCACCTTTTAATCCAAGGTATATATATAGAAGTTCTTTTAGTAATATATTAATATTTTGTAAAAATATTTTTACATAATATTTATTAATATATTTACTGAAATCAGAAATGGGAATTTATTAAATTAAAAAAATATCTATTTTTATTTCGTTTTTATTGATTATATCATTAATCCTTTCTGGTTGTCTAAATGAGCACAAATCAATTGGTATTAATTCAAATTCATCTGACAATTTCTATCCAGTAGCAGTAATATTTGCTCCTGATTAAGTTTATTTTAAATATTCTGTTGAATTTGATGCAACAAGCTCTAATGATTCTTATGGTAACATAGTCTTATATTTTTGGACTTTTGGAGATGGGGAAATTACTGAGGGTTATAAAGTAAAACATACATACGAATTTGAGAATGGTTTGAATATAAAGTACCTCCTAATATATACAGCTACACTACTTATTATGTAAAATAAAGATGCAGCTAATGGAGTTACTCATGAGATTGAAATTTATCCAAATAAATATCGTTTATTTTTCTGACCTGGAAAATTGAATTTAGAAAAACCATCGATTTCTGAAGATTATGTAAAGACATCTATCAGAATAATTAATCCTGATTCTTAACATGTGATAAATTATAAATTTTAAAAAAAACCAATAAATATCTCAGCATGTTCATGGAATGCTGCGTTATATTTGAATAAACCATGGTTGGCAAGACTTACAAAAATAAAAATGGCTCTTTATGATATCAATAATATTTAAATTTCAAAAGTTGAAAATACTTTTGGCATCTTTAAATTTTGGAATAAAAAAAACAATCGAATTAAAAGTAAAAATTAAGTAAAATGCAGAATTTCTTTCAGTAAAATTATTTATTTATGATTTTTCACTTACAAAAAGAGTTAATATTTTATATGATGATGAAAAAGCTAGTAATATTTGTTTAAACTTCAAAAATTAATTATATTATAGCTGTTTTTATTATTTACATATTAAAGGTATAATTATGGATGCAATGAAAGCTATTTTGACAAGAAGAAGTGTAAGAAAATATTCAAATAAAGAAATTTCAGATGGACTTATAAATGAATTAATTGAATCAGGTATTAGTGCACCATCTGCTGGAAATCAACAACCCTGGCACTTTATAATTTTAGATGATCATAAACTAATTGATAAAATTCCTGATTTTCATCCTCATGCAAAAATGATACTAAACGCTCAAAGAGCAATAGTTGTATGTGGGGATTTAGATCTAGAAACGAATAAAGGTTTTTGGATTCAGGACTGTGCAGCAGCAACTGAAAATATTTTAATAGCAGCAAGAGCCAAAGGTCTTGGTAGCTGTTGGTTAGGTGTTTATCCAAGAAAAGATAGAATTAGTGGTCTTAGAAAAATGTTAAAAATTCCACTGAATATAATACCTTTCTCTTTGATATCTTTAGGTTATCCCGCTGTAGAACAATCAAAAGTAGATAGATATAATAGTGAAAGAATACATAGAAACAAATGGTGATTTTAATCTCCAACTATTTGTACTATTAAATTTCTATTTCTTGGGCTTGTATCAAGTTCAACAAAAACGACTTGTTGCCAAGTACCATGAATTAATTTTCCATCTATCAACGGTATAGCTAAACTAGGACCCATTAGACTTGCTCTTACATGAGAATGACCATTATTATCATGCCATGTCTCATGATGATCATAATGTTCACCTTTTGGTGCAATTTTTTGAAGAGCTCGAGGGAAATCTTTCTTTAGACCCGGTTCATATTCTATAGTTGTGATAGATCCAGTTGATCCTGGTACGAATATACATGCAATTCCATTTTTTATCTTTGATTTTTTAATAATTTCTTGAATTTGACTTGTTATATCTATAATATCTACTTCTCCGTTTGTTTTAATATTTATTTCATCATTATATGTACCCATTGTTTACACTGTCCTTATTAAAATTTTACTTTTCGTCCTGAAGCATCTCTTTTAAAGATACCAAAATCTGCTATTTTTTTCAAAGTTTTTTCATCAAAAACTGGGCCTTCTTTGCAGACTCTTAATCCTTTTTCAACACAGCATTGCCCACATAATCCAAATCCACATTTCATATATCTCTCCAGAGATGCTTGAAAAGAAATATTTTTAGATATCTCAAACAACCTTTGCATCATCAACTCTGGTCCGCATGTCAAAATTTGTTCAATATTATTATTAGAAATTATTTGTTTAGCTAAATCTGTTACAAAGCCTTTGGATCCTTTTGAACCATTATCTGTACATATAAATAATTCAGCACCATATTTTTTAATTCTATTTTCAAAAAATAATTCATTTTTGTTTTTTGCTCCTAATAGAACAGTTGTTTTAATTTTTTTATCTATTGCTTTTTCAACTGATGGTGCAATCATTGCTATACCGGTTCCACCAGCTACAAATAAAATCCTTTGTCCTTGTATTTTAAAACCATTCCCATAAGGGCCTCTTACACCTATCTTATCTCCAGTTTTTAATTTGAATAATGCATTAGTTGCATCCCCAACTCTTTTGAAAGTAATACCTTTGATTTTTTTATCGATATAGGACACACTCATTGGAATTTCATCAACGTTAGGTATCCAGATCATAAAAAATTGACCTGGGGCTGTATCTTCAGAATATTCGAACTTTATTGTTTTAATATCTGAAGTTTCATTTCTTGTTTCAAGTATTTTTAGAACTTTTGGATAATTCATTTATGTGCTGCACCTATTAAATCTGTTAAATTTTTATATTCATGATCCATCATCCAGACTCTTATTTCATCAGATATTTTTTTGAAAACATCAAGTCCTCTATAGTATATCGCTGAACCAATTTGAACTGCGGATGCTCCAGCCATGAAATATTCAATTGCATCCTTTCCGGTTGTTATACCTCCGACTCCAATTATTGGAATATCTATGTTTTTTTTTATTTCATAAACACAACGGATTCCAATAGGTTTTATAGCTTTTCCAGAGTAACCTCCAATTTTATTAGAAAGTACAGGCATTTGTAATTCAAGATCTATTTTCATAGCTTTTACTGTATTTATTGCAACTATCCCATCAGCATTTCCATCTTCTGCTGATTTCGCAATTTCAGAAATATTTACTAAATTAGGAGATATCTTTACAAAAACAGGAATCTTTATCGATTTTTTTACCTTAAAAGTTATTTCTTTTACTAAATCAGGATCACAACCGATTTCTAATCCATATCCTTTCGCATGTGGACAACTCATGTTCAATTCTAGTGCATTTACACCATAATTTTGCATTTTTTTCGCTATTGTTACAAACTCTTTATAATCTGAACCAAAAATACTTCCAATAACTGGAATGTTTTGTTTTTTAAGTTTCAATATTTCATCCTTAAAATTTTCAATCCCCGGATTAGGTAAACCCATTGCATTCAAAATCCCATGTTCCAATTCAATCACAGTTGGATTTGGAAAACCATTACGAGGTTTTAATCCAATGGATTTTGTTAAAATTGCACCAGCACCATTATTATAAATGCGTTCCATGCTTCCTGCAGTCTCATCCATTAAGCCTGATGCAAGAATAAATGGGTTATTTAGTCTTAGAGCGGCTATACTTATTCCAAGATTTACCAGATTAACACCTCACCCTAAAAGTAAAAACTAATATTTAAAATCATTTTTACGCAAAATACATTAAAAAATAATTATTATGGTTTTTTGAAATGTATCTAATTACTAAATGGTTTGGCATATTTCTTTGTGATAAAGAAAATATTATTGATAAGATTATTTTTTCTAAAGATGCTAAGGTAATTTCCAAAAAAATAATAAAAACACAACAAAATGAGATACTGCCTGCAGAAAGGAAAATTGTTAAAAATGTTAAGAATCTTATTGTAAATGAGAAAAGATTAAAAAAACTTGGAGAATACAAACCTTCAGATCCTTTTTTTAAAAAAATAAAACTTAAAGCAGATGAATATAATTTTTCAAAAGAACTACTTTATAAAGCTACACTTTTAGCAACTAAAAATAATGTTGAAAAAAAATTAGAATCAGAAGATCTACAGATAATTCAGATGGCAAATACCTTAGATGATTTTATTCAAACATCGAATTTATTATTTGAACGTCTTGAAAGTTGGTCTGTGATTCCTACTCCAAAAGAAAAAATCCAACCCTTAAAAAATGCTTATTCAATAATTAATAATGAAATGAAATCGATTGAGAAACTGATTGAAAATGACATGGAAAGAATTGCTCCTAATATAACTAGTATCATTGGTCCCCTTGTCGGCGCACGTTTAATTTCTCATTCTTCAGGTATTATAAAATTAGCAACAATGCCTGCTTCAACTATTCAGGTTCTAGGAGCTGAAAAAGCTCTTTTTAGATATAAAAAAGAAGGTGGAAAACCTCCTAAACATGGTGTAATATTCCAGCATTCATTAATCAATACAGCACCTAGAGAACTAAGAGGAAAAATCGCAAGATCTATTGCTTTAAAAATTGCTATTGCAGCAAAAGCAGATGCCTTTACGAAAAGAGATATTTCAAAAGAGCTCAAGTATGATCTTAATAAACGAATAAAGGAAATAAAGAATCAGTAAAAATAAATAGTTGATATTTATTGTTTGTAAAAAATTCAATGAGGTTTGGTAAGGAGATACATTTAAAATGAGTGATATTAAAAGTGTCCTTAGATCACTTGGGGGGATATTCATCATTGTAGGATTTGTTTCTCTTTTCTTATTGATTGTACCTTTATATTTTGGCGAATATGGTTCCAATAGTCCTTTTGATGCAATAGGCCCAATCCTTATTACTTCTGCAATATATTTTGTAATTGGATTACCTTTATTTTATTTATTTAAAAATGCGGATCCTCCTAATTTCAAAAGCGCTATGGTTACTGCCGCATTAGGGTGGATTTTTATATCTGCTGTAGGAAGTATCCCTTTTTGGCTTATACCTTATGATAAGATCTCATTAGTTAGTATGGCACCTCTTTCTGCATTTTTTGAATCAATGTCAGGATGGACTGGAACTGGACTTACCATGGTTGCTCATGAAAATCTTCTTCCGGCTACACTACAGTTTTGGCGTTCACTTATACAATGGGTGGGAGGTGTAGGAGTCATTGTACTTACATTATCTATTCTTGCTCGACCGGGAACAGGTTCTTTCGTACTTTATAAAGGGGAAGCTCGTGATCAAAAAATGCATCCATCAATTGTTTCAACAGTTAGAACAATATGGTGGATATTTCTACTTTTCACAATTATCGGTATTATTGTTCTAACATTAATAGGTTTAATTTTTTCTAATGGTATGAATGCATGGGAATCATTAAATCATGCGATGACAGGTATTGCTACTGGTGGTTTTTCAGTTACAGATGACAGTATTACAAGTTTTGGAACAATAAGCCAAATTGCAATTGTGATACTGATGATAGTTGGTGCAATTGCATTTGCTGCTCATTATGATCTATTGAAAGGTAGAATTAAGAAGTTTTTTTCAGATGCTCAATTTAAGGCGTTATTTGTATTAATTATTTTAGGTTTAATAGGTTTGACATATGTAAATTTACAACTTTATGGCGATGATATATTACGATCCCTAAAGTATTCTAGTTTTCAATTCACTTCAGCGATAACCTGCACTGGCTTTGCATCAGTTGAAAATCTTGGTGATTGGAGCGAATCTGCAAAATTAATTCTTGCTGTTGCAATGATTATTGGTGGAGCTGCTGGATCTACTGCTGGAGGAATAAAACTATTTCGGGCAATTTTACTATATAAAGGAGCCGGCTGGAGAATAAAAAGAGCTATTTCTACTCCACGAAGAGTTTTTGTTCATAAGTTTGGAGAAAAATCATTATCAAAGGACGATGCAATGGATCTTATCAATGAAGCTGCAATAATTTCTTTTATGTGGGTAATATTACTTTTTTCAGGTGTTATTGTAATTATGCAAACTGGAGAAAATATAACACTTAGTAATTCATTTTTTGAGGTCTGTTCAGCTCAGGGTAATGTTGGTCTTACTGCAGGTATTACAGACATTAATATGTCTCCTTTTGGAAAAACTATGTTAATTTTCAATATGTGGATAGGACGACTTGAGATAATTCCAATAATTGTTCTTATA
>CAZHIY010000095.1:0-7835 GCA_964533085.1 uncultured Thermoplasmatales archaeon
CATCCCAAGCATCATGAATCTTGGGAGGGCTCTTTTAATTTTTCAACACCCTATTTTTTAAACTTAATAGGAAAAAGTTTTTTTATATGTAAAAATATTCTCTTTATTAACAGGATGGGATGTAAATGAGTAAAATAACTAGAGTAACAGTAGATGATGATATATTTTTAAAATTGAATAATCAGGAAATAAATCAAGATGGTTTTATTGCACAATCATTACCGCAATTTTTTGAAAATGAAGAAAAAAATGATGAAGTTGTATCAACCTTAAAAAAAGAAATAAAAAGCTTAGAAAAACAGATAGAATCACTTTTAATAGATAATGCTTGTGTAAAAAATGAAAATAAAGAGCTCAATAAGAAAATTGATGACCTTGCTGAAATGTTTCCTTCAGCGGTAACAATTCTTGGAAAAACTCTTGAATCAACTCAAGTTAAAAATAACAGATGGATTTTTTCAAAACAATAATTTTAAAAAAAATAAAAAAAAATAATTGAATTAGATCTTTTGATCTAAATCAATTTACCTTTACTTTTTCTTCTTTGTAACTTGTTTGGTTTGCGTTTGTGTTGGCATTTGAGTTTGTTTTAATTCTTGTCTGCCTTTTTCTTCTTGTGTTCTTGCAGCTATTAGACATCCCCTTGCAACTGAAAGTAGCGGATCTTTGACATGTTTTATTTTTGCCAAATCAACTCGCAGGTTTGCTTCTTTTAATCTTTTCTCGAACAATTCGAAAAATCCTTCTGGTGTTGCACTTCCTCCTGCAATTGCTACCGGGAATGCTACTTTTGGTGGTGTTATCTCTGCAAGTTTTCGGTCCAAGTTTTTAATTACGTAAGTAATTAATGCGTCGTAGTAAACTGTTAGGGCGCCCTCAACACTACCCATCTTCACATCTTTACCTAACCTAGAGATTTTTTCTTTTGTTGCAGTTACATGTTCCTTGGGCATTCCTGTTGATTTTGCAGCTTGCTCATCGATCCAATCTCCACCTCTAGCTATACTAAATGACATCAGCGGTGTAGCCAAGTATGCAAGTGTTACATTTGTCATACCTGCGCCTACGCTAATACCGATACCTGTGAAGTTGTTATCGGATAATTCTGAGTAAATTACTGCTAAACCTTCATCAATAACATGGGTATCGTATTTCATACCCTTTGTCAGCATTTCCATTGTCTTTTTGTGATATAGTACATTCATATCTGTGTCTATTGGATCTGCGGGCGTTGAAATATATAGTACCTCATTCTGTTTTTTTGGCTGCCCTAAAACTGTACCTACTATTAACTTCATAATAGGTATAGCCTCTTTCTCTTTAGGACTTATAATTCCATGAGTCATTGGCCTTCTTGCTTCTTTCTCGAAAATTGTTGCAAATTTAAATGCATCTTCTCCCAATAAAGAAATACCATTTTTCCTCTCTATATATAGAACTTTTGAAATATCTAACATAGTCTTTGTAAGATCACTTGAGTCTAGTTCCATAAAAGCGTTTCTTTGCTGCGTAAAAACTATATCTTCACGGTCCTTTTCAGCACAAATAATATTCATTGTTCCAATATCAAGACCTTTTGCCATTTCCACATCACCCTCCTTTTTTTTTGTAATACCATGAGCGTTGATTGCTTTAAAAAGATTTCGGGACTTTTCGATTATTTCAATAATTTTTAGATAGATTTTTTTCTTTATTTTTTTTCTTTGACTTCCTTTTTTGATTGGTTATTAGAACGTTTTTCTTTAAATCTCTGAAAAAATCCTTTTTTTTCTTTTGTTTTCGGCTCCATTGTTTTTGCAAGTGCCATTGATGCTTTGTCAATACCAACTGATCCCCATTTCTCGGTTGTACCAGGGCTTAACGCATCTTTTAAACTTGATACCTCACTAATCTTATCCTTAACTCTTATAACATTCTTTGGAGTTCTTGACACAAATTTACCAATTAGTAAATCACTTGGGGCATCATCCAAATCAAACTGTAATTCAGCAACAGCTGCTTCAGCACTTTTTCTAGTTGCTTCTTCAATGTCCCTTTGAATTTCCTCATCTGAGTATAATCTAGCCTGTTCCCCAGTCTCTTTCATACTAACGCTGTATTCAGGTTTACTTCCAATTATCCATAGAATTGCACCAGCAAAAGTATTTCCTAAAAGCAAGAGAAATCCAGCCACATATAATCCAAAAACATAACCAACAAGTGGATAGTACCAATTAGTAGGATACCATCTTATAAAAAAGAAGATTGAGAGTGATACAGCAATGACGCTTAAAACTATTATGAAATAACCTTTTTTTGTCTGTTTCATCATCAGGTTAATTCCTAATAATATCAAGATAATTCCAGTTGCAATGGATATTAGAGTGTATAGTATTTCTTGTAGCTCAGATGAATAACCAATTTCAAAAAACATAATAAGAGCAGAGCCTAAAATTAATAGGGCGATTCCTGCAATAAAAACCATTGATCCAAAATAATAAATTGCAGCTCCTCGACTAAAAAGTTTATTAAAACTCCTTTCCTCATTTACTAAATCATCGCTGTGCATTACACCATCCGAGCTAGGTATACTTTTGCTAATATAAAAGCATTTGTGACAGAAGTACTAGCCCATCACATCCCAGATAGCATTTTTCCAAAGTACTCTTAAAACAGATACATCTAAATTTACAAATATTTTATTGATATCTTCTATAATTAGTTTTTTTCCTTTGGTTACACCTATTCTACTAAAAGGAGTTTTTTGTTTACTCAATATTTTCTCAAATTCTTTAACACTTTCCTTCTTTATTTCCATAATCCATCTTGTATTTGATTCAGAAAATAACTTAAAATCTGTTCGTAAGGTTTTATTGATAATTGAAATGTCTATTTCAGCACCGATATCTCCACCAATTGTCATCTCCGCAAGACAAACTGCAATACCACCCTCACTTACATCATGACAAGAAGCAATATATTCTTTATTAATAACAGAAAGAATACTCTCCATACAATTATTTAAAAGATTTGTTTCTGTTTTTGGAACAATTCCTTCATTAAAATCCATTAGGTTATAATACTCAGATCCACCCATTTCCTTTTCAGTTTCCTTACCAACTAAATAAATTGGATTTCCTTCTGCTTTAAAATCAGATGTAACACATTTTCTAATATCAGAAACAATACCAACTCCTACTATTTCTGGAGTAGGCGGAACAGCAGATTTAACAGACTCATTATAAAAACTTACATTTCCAGATACAAAGGGAAGTTTTAAATCTCTAGCAGTATCCCCAAGACCTCTGCATGCCTCATAAAACTCTCCCATTCTTTCAGGTTTTTCAGGGTTTCCAAAATTCAAACAATCAAGTAAAGAATCAGGTTTAGCACCAACTGAGACAAGATTACGGCATGTTTCATCAATAGCTGAACAAGCACCCCAATAAGGGTCTTTTTCCATATACCTTGGATTAATATTTGCAGTAACCGCAAGCCCCCTAAAAGAATCCTCAAGAGGTTTTAAAACAGTTGAATCTCCATGAGATTGAATACCAATTTTACCCTGCAGAGGTTTAATTACAGTATTTCCTCTAACTTCATGATCATATTGGCGAATTACCCATTCTTTTGATGCAATGTTTGGAAGAGCAATTAACTTTTTTAAAAACTTATTTAAATTGGGCATTTTAAAATCTTTTTCATCAACTCTCTTTATTTCTGGAATAATATATGGACGTTGACAGCTATCATATACTGGACCACCTGTGTAAAAATCCATGTCCATTTCAAGAATTTTTTTTCCCTTAAAAAAAACACGTGTAATCTTTTTATGAATTACTTTACCAACAACAACTGCTGTTACATCCCATTGTTTACAAATGTGCAGAACCTTATCAACATTTTTACGATCGACAAGAAACATCATTCGTTCTTGACTCTCAGAAACCCAAATTTCCCAAGGTGTAAGTCCCTCCTCTTTCAATGGAATATTGTCAAGATGAATCTCAGCGCCAAATCCAGCCGCATATGCAAGCTCACCACTTACACAAGAGAGGCCTCCCCCTCCAAAATCTTTAAGACCTTCCAGGAGTCCCTTTCTATTACATTCAAGAGTAACATGAATTAGGGGTTCTTTTGTTATAGGGTCACCCACTTGTACAGCAGATCTACTGCTTTCTTCACTTTCATCAGTTAACTCTGCTGAAGCAAAGGTCACACCATGAATACCATCTCTACCTGTTTTTCCACCTACATAAATGTAAATATTTCCAGGAGCTTTTGCTCTGCTATGAACAAGCTCCTCTTTTTTCATAACACCAATACATCCAACATTTACTAGACAATTCCCTGTGTATCCTCTATGAAAATACACCTGACCAGATAAGGTCGGAATACCAATTCTGTTTCCGTAATCCCTTATTCCATCTACTACTCCTTTAAACAGATATCTTGGATGTTTTGTTCCCTTGGGAACCTCTTTTAGTGGTAAATCTAATGGTCCAAAAAACAATGGGTCAATATAAGCAATCGGTTGACTTCCCATGCAAATTACATCTCTTACAATTCCACCAACCCCAGTTGCAGCACCTCCATATGGTTCTACTGCTGATGGATGATTATGTGACTCAAGTGCAGCACAATAATAATGCTCTTTATCAAATTCTATTACACCAGCATCTTCACGGGCGATAATTTTTTTTTCTTCAATTCCAAAAACATGTTTTTTCAAAGGTATTTTTGAAGATTTATAACAACAATGTTCAGACCAAGCTTGCCCAAGTGCCTCTAGTTCAACGTCAGTAGGATTTCTTTTCTTACTTTTAAAATAGTCTCTAATACGTTTCATCTCAGGTAAAGCAAGAGCGATTCCCATCCTATCACTAACGCCCTGCAGTTCTTGATCAGATGCAGAAAAAACATCGACTTCATATAAATTAAATGGATAATTTTTTTCCTTAAACAATCTATCTAAATCCAAAAGCACTCCCCGATATTTTGTTATTTTTCAACAATTTTAATCTCATATGTATGAATCACCGGGTTTGTAAGTAATCGTTGGCACATTTCTTCTACTTTCTTTTTTACTTCTTCTTTGTTTTTACCATCTATTAATAGATCAACAGTTCTATTGGTCTTTGCTTCTTTTACAGTATTAAAACCAAGAAGATGTAATGCTTTCAGTGTGTTTGCTCCTTCAGGATCTGAAACTCCTTTTTTAAGCCCAATTTTTACTTTGGCTTTATACATTATAATCTGAGCGGAAAATAAGAAATTGTATTGATTAAGTTATCGTTTTTTATCTCCTACTGTATATATCTTAAATAATCAAAATCTATATATATTTTGGTATATATACCATAATTACTAGGTCATTAGAAAGTGCGGATGGGGTTTGCCTATTTGTTTACAGAAATAATTAATAATGGGAAAAGTAAGCATGGTAAAAAGGTATTTAATAGTATAGATTACTTAGATTCAGATAATAAAACAAATGCAACTATTAGTAATGTCAATGATTTTGTTGATAGTCTACTTGCTCGATTAGATCCTACTTCAAAAGTGAAATATAATAGCATAAGAACTGCTTTAAGGATTGGACGTAGATTGTCTACTAAAAAGTTACTTTCAATTTCAATATCTGTTCTATTATTTTTCGCCGTTATTGCTTCTGCAAGCTCTTTTATCGATTCTAGCAATCCACCTATTGATTTAGCAGGAATATCTGCTGAAGATACTTTGTTGTTTCAAAATAATCAAACAGAAAATTCTATGTTCAATGATAATTTTACATTTCAAGATAATGAGAGTTTGATAAATAATGTATCTTCTGATTCTAATAGTAATGATACATTACACAGTGATGTTGATATAAACACGTCTTCGAATAAG
Organism: uncultured Thermoplasmatales archaeon; assembly: GCA_964533085.1. Classification (GTDB taxonomy): domain Archaea; phylum Thermoplasmatota; class E2; order DHVEG-1; family DHVEG-1; genus SG8-52-3. The sequence goes on from CAZHIY010000095.1 coordinate 5,872, forward strand.
ACAGTTTTTTTTGTTGGATTGAATCTCACATTAAATTTTGACAAAAGCATTTATAATATAAACGAGACTGTTGTAATTGAAGGAACGGTTAGTTATAACAATTCGCTGATTAATATTTCTGTTAATTTCTCGGTGTTTGGCCCAGATATAAATTTGTTCGAGATTGTGAATGTCTCTGGTGGAAGTTTTGATTATCAATTTATTCCAGTTGTTGTTGGCGAATATTCTATTATAGTTAATGGTTCTTATTTGAATGAGTCTATTAGGAAAGTTATTATTATTAAAGTTGAGAGTATTGTTTATGTGGAGAATGTCGCTGAAGATGTAACAATTGGTTTAGAAAATGATAATACAATAAAAACAATTCAACTAGATGGTGTGATAGATCAACCAGTTAAATGGACGAAAGAAATCAGATTTGAAAATAAAAGGAACCAGTCAAAACAATTAATTAAAAATATTAGCATACCCTATTATGCCGAAGAAATAGAAGTTTTTGATAGAAAAGGAACAATTATTGATGATATATTGAGTATACAATATCAACAAATTAAACTTTTAGAGATCAAAGTTTCATTGGCTCCAAATGAAACAAAATTATTCTTTATTAATTATTCCACACCAGCGCCAAATTCAACTGAAAAAATAATTAGCCCCTTTAAAAAAAGCGTAACAATCTCAAGTGATTTCAACTATACAAATATCTCTGCACATGCAACAATTGATAATATTCCCAAAGATAATATTCATCTTTACCATAGGATAAATAATCAAAAAATAGAAATAGGATTTACCGCGATTGATTTAGACAACAATAACCTAATTGATAGAATAGAATGGATTGTACCTCATCTTTCAACTCAAACTTATGAAATTTTAATAGAAATTACAATGGCTGAACATCTTGACGAAAATAGAACATACATTTCTGATATCTATAATGAGACTAAACTAAAAGATAATAATTGGTCAGAACCAATATATGATGAGGAATATGTAAGAGTAAAATTTGAAAGTGCTCTAAATAAAAACAATGACATTACTATCTATGCAAGAAGTAATGGTACTTCTAAAATAGAGGTCTATAAAAAGAATGATGATATTCTAATTAATACTTTTGAAAATATTACAAGTGATAATTGGCACCAAATTTTGTTAACTAACATGAACGATAGTGATACAAGCTTTGATTTAAAAACAATAGGTGATTTTGTTGAATATGATTATATAGTTGATCCAACAGGTTGGGTTTCACCAACTGGATATAACGATCCTGGTAATCAGTGGGTATCAGAGACAAATGCATATGATGATAATACCGGTACTTATGCTTCTAATAATTATGGTTCAGCGGGATGGGGGCAGTTTTTAGAATTAAGCCTAAGTAGCGCTATTTACTGTGATCGAGTTAGAGTATTTTCTGATTTTGGATATGGTGTTGTTGACTTAATTGATGTAGATATTTACAATGATACAAGTTGGATAGATAAATATAATGGTACGATTAGTGATTCTGCATGGAGTGAATTAAATTTCAGTGGTGAAACAAATGTAACACAAGCTCGTTATAGATTCCATTATACTGCAGGAGGATATTATTTCTGGCTTTATGAATTTGACTTTTGGGAGGGACAACCTTTAACTTTACCAAGTTGTCAAACACAAAACGCCACCTCAATTGACGAAACATCTGGAATTATACATGGAAATGTAACCGATGAAGGCGGAGAACCGTGTGAATATCGATTTCAATATGGTCTAGATACTTCATATGGTAATTATACCTCTTGGAAAGGAAGCGAAGTTACAGATGACGAATTTGGTGAAATTATTAGTGGTCTTAGCTTAGGAAATAAATATCATTATAGAGCACAGATTCGTAATAGTGTTGGTCAAAATAATGGAACAGATAAAAATTTCACAACTTCAACTATTCTCTATATCTTCAAAAATTTTATCATAAG